>JAPJMP010000129.1 GCA_026461645.1 Burkholderiales bacterium | reverse complement strand
ATAGTTTCACCGATGATTTAGTTTGCAGCATTCTAATTCCAACAATAACGAAGGCAACAATAATACCGGCTTTAACTCCATCAATTAAATCGGTAGATACAATCATAATAAAAGTAATTATATAAATTATAACTTCTGATTTATCTGTTTTCCAAAATTCGACTATCTCCTTAATATTCATCATTGACATTGCTGCAGCAAGTAAAATTCCAGCTAAAGCAGCAACCGGAATCATTTCCACTAATTGCGGGCAAAAGTAAACCACCGCTAAAATGGCTAAAGCATGAATTATTGGTGAGCGTCTGGTTTTAGCTCCTGCTGCAATATTAACTGAAGAGCGAGCAATTACACCAGTAACTGGCAATCCCCCAAACAAAGTTACTCCTAAATTAGCCATTCCTTGACCAATTAACTCCTGATTTGAGTTATGTAAGTCACCTTTACCCATATTATCAACAGCGCTTGACGATAAAAGCGTTTCCAAAGAAGCTAAAACAAACACTTCAAGTGAACTACTAATTAGAGTTGGCCAATCATTAATTTCAGTAAAATTGGGTAAATGTGGCAAGGACAAATGATGCGGAATAATTCCAACTAAAGTTATGCTATTTAAATGACCAAAATAAACTATGGCCGTTGGTATTGCTACTGCAATTAATGGTGTTGGAAGCTTAGGAAAATAGCGCGGTAGCACTTTTAAAATGATAACTGTAATTAAAGCTAGTACAAATGCCATTGGATTCATATTTAGAATGTAGGTTCCAATATGACTAATTACCCCCAATACATCATTTTGATCAGGCGTTGGTAGTTGCAGAGCTTTAGGCAATTGTCCAATAAAAATTATAAAGCCAATTCCGGCGGTAAATGCTGAGATTACTGGTAAAGGAACTAATTTAGCAAAGCGTCCCAAGCCTAATAAGCCAACCATTAACTGTAAAAAACCACAAATAAGCCCTATTACTAATAGTCCGCTAACACCAAAAGTTTCTACACAACTAGCAATTAGTACCGCCATTGCTGCAGCAGGTCCCGTTACTGCCAAGCGTGTACCACCAAAAAATGCGGCAATTATACTACCAATGATGGCTGAAATTAAGCCAACTCCAGGCTCCATATGCGATGCCATAGCTACAGCTAAAGATAAAGGAATCGCAACACAAGCAACTGTTAGTCCGGCAAAAATATCATCACTCAGATATTGCTTTTTAAACATTGGTTTTAATTCATTAATGAAATAATTAAAATCAAAATTTAGCCATGAACGCATTTATCTTCCTCACATTAAATAGTTAATTACCCAATATTATACAATAATTGCACCACATATTAGCTGCCATCCATTAGTAAATTACTCATTGTTACAACTTGGTGCAATGGTCATTTGAGATTTTATTTTCACTAAAGCCTGAAGTATAATCATGATATAATCAAATGTGAATAATTTATTATAGTATACCATGCTTTACTCATCTTAGGATATCATTTATTTTACTGCTATAGTTCAATTTTACAATTAAATATAAGAATAAACTAGGACTTATATTTGTTTAGCAATTTACGATAAGAATAAATGTTTACTTAACATGAGTAAATAAATGAAAATTATTTTTTAATGAGGTAACAAATGATAAATGCTAATCGTTTAGCCAATAAAACAGTTTTAATCACCGGAGCTAGTAGTGGAATTGGAAAATCCTGCGCTCAATTGTTTGCCTCTTATGGCGCTAAAATCATTTTAGTTGCCAGAAGAATTGAGCGACTTAATATTTTAAAAGAGCAGTTACAACAACAACATCAAGTGCAAGTTTACTGTCACCAATTAGATGTTACTGATTTAGCCGGAGTAAAAGATTTTTTTGCTACACTCCCAGATGCGTTTAAAAGCATCGATGTTTTAGTTAATAATGCAGGATTATCCTTAGGTTTAGATCATTTCGTTAATTCCAAGGCAGGTGATTGGAACACAATGATTGATACTAATCTTAAAGGTTTACTTTATGTTGCACAACAAACCTTAAATATTATGTATAAGCAAAATAGTGGCCACATTATTAATATAGGTTCGATCGCTGGAATAATGCCGTATGCTAATGGTACGGTATACTGCGCCACCAAAGCAGCGGTACAAGCTTTTTCGACAGCACTACGTCAGGAGTGTATTGAAAAAAATATTAAAGTTACCTTAATTGCTCCAGGTTTATTAAATACCGAGTTTAGTGCGGTTAGATTTTATGGTGATCAGGAAAAAGCTGACAGTGTTTATGCTAATATTGATCCACTTCTTCCACAAGATATAGCTGATTTAATTGTTTACTGTGCTAATGCTCCAAGTCATGTCAATTTAGCAGAAGTTATGATTATGCCAACTTGCCAAGCTGGGCCTACAATGGTTAAACGCAAAACTGCGAAGGCGCAACCATAAAATTTTTCTCACCGATATCATAGTGGTTGGTGTTGTATAATTAACCTCTTTTGCTGTATAATATGAACAGCAAAATTTGAATGGTATTAAACTATATGATTAGAGAAGTTTTAACAATTGGTGATGAGTTGCTCACCCAAATAAGTTCGCCTGTGCAAAAACATGAGTTTGGCACTAAAGAGTTACATGCTATTATAACTGATTTACGTGATACCCAAAAGGCAAAAACAGGAGTAGGTTTATCTGCGCCACAAATCGGTTATTTAAAACGTATTTTTTGTATTGAATATGAAAATTCAAATCCACGCTATAAAGATTTAATTAAAGAACCGCAGCCATTTCTAGTATTAATAAATCCAGTTATTACTCCGATTGGAGAGGAAACTACATTATTAGAAGAAGGCTGTTTATCCGTCCCTAATTATCGGCAAAAAGTAATGCGTGCGGCAAAAATTAAATATTCCTACTATGATTACGCTGGTAATTTTATTGAAGCTGTTGCCTGTGATTTTTTAGCCAAAGTATTACAGCATGAAAATGATCATTTGAATGGAATTTTATTACCACTAAGAGTTGGTGATACAGATTATATTAAGCAATTCTAATTCTTTACTTAGGATTTAAATAATAATGAACAATGAAAAAATTAAAAGCGCACCTAATTTTATTAAAAATATTATTGAAGAAGACTTAAAATCAGGCAAACATACTCACATTGTTACTCGTTTTCCACCAGAACCAAATGGCTATTTGCATATTGGTCACGCCAAAGCAATTTGCATTAATTTTGGCTTGGCGGCAGAATTTAATGGTGAATGTAACTTAAGATTTGATGATACTAATCCAGAAAAAGAAAATGCTGAGTTTGTCAACAGCATTCAAGAAGATATAAAATGGCTTGGGTTTCAGTGGCATGACAAGGCTAAATATGCTTCTGATTATTTTGATCAACTATATGATTTTGCTTTATTTTTTATTAATAATGGCCTTGCCTATGTTTGCGATCTTGATGCTAATCAAATGAAGCAATATCGTGGCACTTACACTGAGGATGGAGTTAATAGCCCCAATCGCAATCGCAGCGTTGCTGAAAATTTAGAATTATTTAATAATATGAAACTAGGCAAATATGCTGACGGAAGTAAAACATTACGCTTAAAAATTGATATGAGTTCACCTAATATCAATTTACGTGATCCGGTTATTTATCGCATTAAAAGAGCACACCATATTCGCACTGGAGATAAATGGTGTATTTATCCAATGTATGATTATACTCATTGCATTTCAGATGCATTAGAGTCAATTACCCATTCTTGTTGTTCGTTAGAATTTGAGGATCATCGTCCTTTATATGATTGGATAGTAGCCCATTTATATGCAGCTAAATTACTGCCGTGTCATCCTCAACAAATTGAATTTTCGCGCTTAGAATTACTCTACACTGTAACTAGCAAAAGAAAATTAAATCAATTAATTCAAGAAAAAGTTGTTAGCGGTTGGAATGATCCACGTCTGCCGACCATTTCCGGAATGCGCCGCCGTGGTTATACCGCCAATGGGATTAAACTGTTTGCACAACGCTGCGGAGTATCAAAATCGCCTAATATTATCGATTTTGAATTTTTAGAAAATGCCATTCGCGAAGAATTAGAAAATGAAGCAATTCGAGTAATGGCGGTGATTAAACCCTTAAAAATTACTTTAATTAATTTTGATGCTACTACTAAAAGTAAATCAGTACCTTTTCATCAGCATCAAGCACTTCACGGTGAGCGCGAACTTACTTTAACTAAAGAAATTTATATTGAGCAAAGTGATTTCATGGAGCGGCCGATTGAAAATTGGCAACGTTTAGCTCCAGGCAAAGAAATACGTTTACGCCATAGTTATATTATAAAATGTGAACAGGTGATTAAAAATAATGCGAATGAAATTATTGAATTAAAATGTTCACTTGATCCATTAACTTTAGGCGCCAACCCTCAAGGGCGGAAAGTTAAAGGGGTGATTCACTGGGTAAGTTGCACTCTTGCCTTACCAGTTAAATTAAGAATGTACGATCGTTTATTTACTACGGCACGACCACATGGCGAGATAAGTGATTTTAATCATAATTCATTGGTAGAGATTAATGCTTTAATCGAACCTGATGCAACAAAAGTTCAACCCGAAACGCGCTTACAATTTGAACGGATTGGATATTTTATTGCTGATCGCTATGATAGTAAACCGTTAGCACCAATTTTTAATAAAATTGTGGATTTAAAAAACACTTGGTTGGAGAAAAACAAATGAAATCTTACCCTCAAATAAATTATATACAATGTAATAATGTAAATGAATCATATCGTATGTATTATACTTCGTGGGGAGTTCAGGAAAATACAGATAAAACCATAATCTGTCTTCATGGCTTGAATCGCAATAGCCGTGATTTTGACTATATTGCGGATTATTTTGTTCACAAAGGCTATTTTGTGATTTGTCCTGATATTGTCGGTCGTGGCAACAGTGATTATTTAAAAGACCCAATGCAATATATTGTTCCTAACTATTGTAAGGATATATTGCAATTAATTGGTGTACTTAATTTAAAAAATATTAATTGTCTTGGGGTTTCCATGGGTGGAATAATTGCCATGGGATTAATTAAATATAGTAGTAATATTTTTAATTCTTTAGTTCTCGTTGATATTGGAGCAAAAATTGAATTAGCAGGCATACAACGCATAGCGAGTTATACGGTGAAAAACAATAAATTTCAAACCTTTAAAGAAATAGCTAGCTATATTAAATCTACCAGTTTAGATTTTGGTGATTTACCTGATGAAGTATGGGAATCATTGGCACTAAACAATTCAATACGCGCTAATGATGGAATGTATTATGTGAAGCGAGATGTTAATTTAAGCATTCCTTTTACTGACCCGCAGAATGCCGAACAGGCATTAAATCTGCAAGCTGAATGGGATGCAGTTAATATTCCAACTTTAATTATTCGTGGTGCCAATTCTGATATTCTAAGCAAAGCAACTTTAACTCAAATGTTAGCTAAAGGTGCTTTTGTTGAAGCGGTAGAAATTGCAAATGCTGGACACTCTCCGTTTCTTTACTCCAGCCAACATATACAAATTTTATGTGATTTTTGGGGAAAACGCGCGTAATAAAATTGAAGATTTAAAACAAGTTGGCGCATCTATGGCAACTTAATTTAAATAATAATTTTATGATATAATAAATATTTGTTTTAAATAAAAGGGTTAACAAATGCAAAAAATTAAAGTACTAAATCCAGTGGTTGAACTTGACGGCGATGAAATGACGCGAATTATTTGGCAATTTATTAAACAAAAATTAATACTACCCTACTTGGACCTTGAAATTAAATATTATGATTTAGGAATTGAATCCAGAGATGCAACTAACGACCAAATTACAATAGATGCAGCCAATGCAATCAAACAATATAATGTTGGTATAAAGTGTGCAACAATTACTCCAGATGAAGCGCGCGTTAAAGAATTTAATTTAAAAAAAATGTGGAAATCTCCCAATGGTACAATTCGTAATATTTTAGATGGCACTGTCTTTAGAGAACCAATCGTATGTAAAAATGTACCACGTTTAGTTCCTAATTGGACTCATCCAATTATTATTGGTCGTCATGCACATGCTGATCAATATAAAGCTGTTGATTTTGTAACTAAGGGTAAAGGTAAATTAACTATAACTTATACTCCAGAAAATGGCACACCGCAAACTCATGAAATATATGATTTTAAAGGCGATGGAATTGCTATGGGTATGTATAATACTGATGAATCAATTAGAGGTTTTGCGCAAGCTTGCTTTAATATGGCGCTGACTAAAAAATGGCCTCTTTATTTATCTACTAAAAACACTATTTTAAAACAATACGATGGAAGATTTAAAGATATTTTCCAAGAAGTATATAATCAAGAATTTGCTGCTAAATTTGCTCAAGCAGAAATTACTTACGAACACAGATTAATTGATGATTTAGTAGCTTCAGCCTTAAAGTGGAATGGTAATTTTGTTTGGGCCTGTAAAAATTATGATGGCGATGTACAATCTGATACTGTAGCACAGGGTTTTGGTTCACTAGGTCTTATGACTTCAGTATTAATTACTCCAGATGGTAAAACTTTAGAAGCAGAAGCAGCTCATGGCACCGTAACTCGGCATTATCGAGAACATCAAAAGGGTAAGAAAACCTCAACAAATCCAATTGCTTCAATTTTTGCTTGGACACGTGGTCTTGCTCATCGAGGTAAATTAGATAATAATAGTAGTTTAATTAATTTCTGCCACACCTTAGAACAAGTATGTGTTGATACCGTACAAAGTGGCCATATGACTAAAGATTTAGCTGTATGTATTCATGGCAATAAATTAGATGAAAGCCAATATCTAATGACTACTGATTTTTTAGAGTTATTAAGTAAAAATCTAGAAAATAAATTAAACTAATAGGATGGAAAGTTGGTTTAAACTTTCCATGGTATATCTCGAACTAAATATGAAAAAATAAAAGATAAACATAAAACTACAAAACTACTTATGCAGCAAATGGCCACAAATACAACCATTTTATAATTAAAGATATTTGAAATAATATTATTTATCTGTAAAATTATAGACATAATGGTTAAAAAAAACAACCCCATTAAGCTCGAGTTTAAATTTATTGATTCTTTATTACTATGCAAAATTAGTCGCGTAATAATGGCAAAATATAAGCCAATTCCGATGGCATAAAAGAAGAAGCCTATTACAACATAATCAACATTATTGTAATTTATAAGAGCAAATAGCATCGCGACAAAACTTAAACTAGCACCAACTAAAATAAAGTTTTTAAATTTAAATTTTCCGGCAATTTTCTGCATTAGAATTGAACACAGAATAAATCCACCAAAAACTATACCTTGAAATAAATTATAATAAAGCACTGGTTCTTTTAGTTTTACCATAATTAAAATTGGTGATATTCCAACCCAGGATACTATCGGCGACAGTCCAAATGCGATTAAAAACACTCCAACTACAAATACTTTAGACTTTAAAATATTTTTATAGCTACGAGCAATTTGTCGCAAATTTAAATTCGGATTAACCTGGAGTGGTTGCGGCATATAATTATAAAGCCCCATTAGTGAAATTAAGCCAATAACTCCGGTTACAAAAAATATACTTTGCCAATGTCCAGTAGCAATAAAAATATAACTTCCTAATAATGGACCCAATAATGGGGCCATTATACTAATATTACCCATTATTGATATAGCGCGTACAGCATTTTTGTCATTAAAACTTTCATGCACAACTGCATAACCTAAGGAAACAAAGGCAATGCCCATTCCTTGAAAAAATCGAGCCAGTAAAAATTGATTAATAGTACCAGATAAAGTTATTATTAATGTTGCTAGTAAAAAAAAGACATTCCCAAATATTACTACTTTTCTTTTGCCTAAAATGTCAGCCACAGGTCCAACAAATATTTGGAGTAAAGCACCACCCAAGATATACAGACTTAATGATAATGATACATAAACTGAAGTTGCAGCAAAAGAATTTACTACACTATTCATTGCTGGCATAATCATATCATTAGCTAAATAACAATTTAGTTCAAATAAAACAAAAAAGGCAATAAAAATAAAGAGCCGTTGCGTTGATGCTAACATAAGACCTAAATTAACCCATTAAATTTAAAATACAATATATATTAAAGTATAATTTATTTAGTTCGATAATAAAGAACAAAATTTAAAATTTATCGCAGGAGTAATTTCTTACCATTGACAGTTTAAAATTAAAACAATTATTTAATATTAGCGTTATTTTAACACTAAAGCAGCATCAACTAAATACTTATTTTGTAATTAGGACTATCTTACGCAATCTTTGCCATTTCAGTGTCATTTCGCAAATTGTAAAAATTATGCTATCGTGGTTGATAATATGATAAAATTACGTTTTGAAATTTATTAAAAGGATTTTTTAATGGTAGTTATTCGTTTAGCACGTGGTGGAAGTCATAATTTGCCTTATTATCATATTGTTGCTACAGACTCAAGATCTAGAAGAGATAGTAATTTTTTAGAAAAATTAGGTTTTTATAATCCTAAAGCCAATGAAAAAGTTGAAGGTTTTAGATTAAATAATGAGCGTTTAAATTATTGGGTTGGTGTTGGAGCTCAACTATCGCCAACAGTTAAAAGATTAATTAAACAGCACAAGGCTAATGGACAATAATTTAATTGTTCCAATGGGAAGAATCATTGGAGCATTTGGAATATTAGGTTGGGTTAAGATTAAAACTGATACCCAAGATTACGATTCATTAAGCAGATACAAGCATTTGTTATTATATATAAATAATAACTGGGTTAATTATAAAGTTGAAAATTTCTTTGTTAAAGAAAACTTCTTTCATGTTAAATTGTCTACGGTGAATAATCGTGATGAAGCATTTAACCTAAAAGGGGTTATTGTTGGCATTGCTCGCAAAGAATTTCCACCTTTAGCCGCGGATGAGTTTTATCAAACTGATTTATTAAATTTTACAGTTGTTAATACTAAAAATGAGTATCTGGGACAAGTTACTAATTTTATGGATAATGGCGCTGGTACCATTTTAGTAATTCAGGATGAAACTAAGGAAAGACTAATTCCTTTTGTACAGCAATTTATTATTGATGTTAGTTTGCCGGCAAAACAAATTACAGTTGATTGGGAATTAAATTATTAGCATGCTTTTTAGTGTTATTTCTATTTTCCCAGAAATTTTTTCTAGTTTAACCCAATATGGGATAAGCGGAAGATCATTTGACAAAGAAATTTGTCGAATAAACTTGGTAAATCCAAGAGATTTTTCTTATAATGTCCATCAAAAGATCGATGACAAAAGTTTTGGCGGCGGTCCTGGGATGGTTATGATGGTTGAACCTCTTGAATTATCATTAAAATCGGCGCAAAGCTTTCACCAGCTTAATGGTAATGCTAAGCCGATTAAAATATGTCTCTCGCCACAAGGTAAAGTAGTTAACCAAAATATGATTAACGCTTTAGCTAAAGAGCAAGGGATAATATTTGTTTGTGGTCGATATGAAGGGATTGATGAACGTTTTATACAACGTAACATTGATCTTGAATTATCAATAGCCGATATTGTGGTCTCTGGTGGTGAATTACCAGCCATGCTTATCATGGATAGTATTATACGCCAATTACCACAAAGCATGAATGATAGTGAGTCAGCTAAAAATGATTCCTTTATGCATGGTTTATTAGACCATCCACATTATACGACTCCACGGCAATATAGTGGTGTAAATGTTCCTGATGTGTTATTATCTGGTAATCACAAGCAAATTGAACTATGGCGTTTACAAGAAAGGTTACGGTTAACTTATCTAAAAAGACCAGACCTCCTTGAACAACGAAATTTAACAAAATTAGAATCTCGGCTACTTGATGAAATAATTACAAGTAGGAACAAGATGAAGGAAATATGATGAATAAAATAATTCAACAATTAGAGCAAGAAGAAATTACTCGTTTAAATAAAACAATTCCTAATTTTGCCCCAGGTGACACTGTAGTGGTACAAGTTAAAGTAAAAGAAGGAACTCGTGAACGTTTACAAACATATGAAGGTGTTGTTATCGCCAAAAGAAATCGCGGCTTAAACTCAGCCTTTACCGTTAGAAAAATTTCAGCCGGCGAAGGAGTTGAGCGCACGTTTCAAACTTATTCTCCATTAGTTGACAATATTGAAGTTAAACGTAAAGGTGATGTAAGAAGAGCTAAGTTATATTATTTACGTGGCCGTTCAGGTAAATCTGCAAGAATTAAAGAAAAATTAACATTAAACAAGAAACAAGTTGAAATGTTAAGAGATCAGGCAATTGAAGAGTTAGCCGCAACAACTTCTGCAGAAGATAAAGCTTAAATTATTTAAGCGCATTAATAGAAAACGACTATTGTTATTAATAGTCGTTTTTCTTTATAAAAAAGGCCACACTTGAAGTGCGGCCTTTTTAAATAAAATTAATTATTTATTTAATTTTACCTTCTTTATACACTACATGCTTACGAGCTTTTGGATCAAATTTAGTAATTGCCATTTTTTCAGTTTGCGTCCGTTTATTTTTAGTTGTAGTATAAAAATGCCCAGTACCTGCAGTTGATTCTAATTTAATTTTTTCACGCATAATCAATTATCCTTGTTGAGTATTTTTAATTAAACCAAGTTCGGCTAAAACCACCTCAATCCCTTTTTTATCAATTGTACGTAATCCAGCATTTGAAACACGTAAACGTACAAAACGATTTTCACTTTCAACCCAAAATCTACGTGATTGCAGATTTGGTAGAAAACGACGTTTAGTCTTATTGTTTGCGTGAGATACATTGTTACCTGTTGCTGTCTTTTTTCCAGTAACTTGACAAACTCTTGCCATAATAAATTCACCTATTATAAAAAAACATTCGTGCGTATTAATATTTTTACATTTAAAGGTAGTTATTTTACTCTAGAACCAACCTAAAATGCAAATATAAAATATAATTTTTTATACATGAGTAAAATTGCAGTACTTTTAGTCCCCACTGTTACTCTACTAATTAACTGTAAAAATGTGCTATAATTTACAACAATAATAACCGCTAAAATAAATCGCCACCAATTTGCAGTTAATATTTTTATATTGGATTCCGATTATATTTAAGCAGTTGTAATTGCAACACTCTATTGTGCAATTAGTTAATTAACAAGTAATGCTAAAATTAACGGCTAATTTTGCTAAATCAGTGCAAAACCGAATATAATTGAATTATTATTGTAAAAAGAATCTTGATGTTAACCTTTATTATATTAATTTGTTTTGGTATTTTAAGTGGGCTATTGGCTATTTTGTTTGGATTTGGTGGTGGTTTTATAATTGTTCCTCTACTCTATCATTTAAGTGGAGCAGCACATAATCAATACAGCATGCATATAGCGGTATCGACATCAGTAGTAATCATGATTATTAATTCGCTTAACACCACTGTCAAATCACATCGGCATAATAAAATTATTTGGCCAATGATCTTACCATTAATTTTATATATAGCAATTGGTGCTATCCTCGGTGTCTTTATTGCCCAATTCATAAGTAGCAAAGTTATTCACTGGTTATTCATTATTTTTATGTTATATACTATTGTTACTTGTATTAATAATAAGAAATTTGTGCAGCACAGCGACGCTAACCTCAAATTAATTACTAAATCACAGCACTTATGGTTGGGGTTAATCATTGGTGCAATTTCGTCAATTTTAGGGGTTGGTGGTAGCCTGATGACTGTACCATTATTGCGCAATTTTGGAGTTAAAATGGCAAATGCGGTGGCTATGGCCAACCCTTTAAGCTTAGCAGTGGCATTAATTAGCTCAATTGGTTACAGTGTTTTAGCTCTCTCGCACCATATTGATCTAGGAAAATATTATTTAGGTTTTATTTATTTACCCGCATTATTATTATTAACAACGGGCGGTTCTATTGGCATACTTATTGGCCACAAATTAAGCGACTTTCTTAGCGATCGTCTTCATGCCAAAATTTACATTGCTTCTTTAATATTAGTATTTCTGATCATGTTAATTTAACTCATTTTACCGCCAACTGACAAATTTATACTTAACTGCATATTTAAGCATACTTAAACTAATCT
>JAPJMP010000128.1 GCA_026461645.1 Burkholderiales bacterium | reverse complement strand
TATACCATAATTTTATGCTCTAATTTTATTATTTATACAAGTTAAATATAGATTTACATCTGGCTGTGTTTTATATTTTTGCGCTTGATGCAACATCTCACCCAAACAGTCCATTAATTGATGAATTGCAGTATGCTCATCGCCATATTTATGACATAATTGGTAAAAAGCATCTTTAATCCCCGATGGCTGATCAATTGAAGTTTGTTCAATTAAAGTTAAATGCATACTTAAATGCAAGAATGGGTTAGTATTACCATCCTCTACATGCCATTGATAGGTTAAATACTTTTCTTTATTATTAAGAATTGTGTTATATTCTGAATGCTGCAAAATAATACTTAAAGCAATTTTCTCTAAATCTGTTAAAGCTGTTTTTGCTTTATCTTTTGCAATTATATTAAAAAAGAATTCGCGAACTTCAATTTGAGTAGGGTTATACATGCTTTAAACTTTTACAAAAATTAAATCCCACACCTGATGCCCCAAATTCAAGCCACGTTCTTCAAATTTAGTTAATGGCCTATACTCTGGGCGTGGAACAAAACTATTAATGGCAGAGGTGTTTTCAAGATTAGAGCAACTATTACCCAATTCAAGAATGGCATTGGCATAATCCAACCAGTCAGTTGCTATATGAATATAGCCTCCCGTAACTATTTTATCACATAGTAACTGGAGTAACTCTAATTTAATAAGTCGCCGTTTATTGTGTTTTTTCTTATGCCATGGATCAGGAAAGAAAATATGAACTCCATAAATTGAATTATTTGCCAGCATATTAGTAATAACTTCAACAGCATCATGGTGAATTAATTTCAAATTTGCAATTTTGTGATTATCAATTTTACTTAGCAGGGAGCCAACACCTGGACTATGGACTTCAATTCCTAGATAATCCTTATCTAAATTACGCTGAGCAATTGTTGCGGTTGCAACCCCCATACCAAAACCAATTTCAACAATTTTAGGTGCATCACGAGCAAAAATGTTAGTTAAATCAATTATTTCCTGGCGATAAGGAATGACATATTTAGGGCCAAGTGTTTCAATAGCAGCCTTTTGACCTGAGGTAATTTTACCTTGACGTAAAACATAACTTTTGATTGGAGTATTAATTTTAGAATTCATTTTATTTATTTTTTGCTTGGTTTAACTTCATCCCATACCATTTTAATTACTGGAATTATAGTTATAATCAAAATTAATAAAATAATAATTGATAAATTATTTCTGATCACTGGTAAATTACCAAATGCATATCCACCACATAAAAAAACAAGAACCCAAGATACAGAACCAATAATACTAAAAAAAATAAATCTATTATATGACATTGTTGCTACTCCTGCTACAAATGGAGTAAATGTTCGAATAATTGGTATAAATCTGGCAATTATAACTGCTTGATTACCTTTGTTTTGATAAAAGGCAGTAGTTTTAATTAATAGACTTTGGCGAAAAATTTTGGATTGAGGATTACTAAATAATTTGGTTCCAATAAAGCGCCCAATTAAATAATTACTATTATCACCACAGCATGCCGCTACAACAATAATTACGGCCAATATTTTTATATCTAAACTACCAAGAGCAGCAATGCTACCTGACATAAATAATAATGAATCACCTGGAAGAAATGGCGTGATTACTAACCCTGTTTCGGCAAAAATTACTAAAAATAGAATAAGATAATAATAATTATGATAATTGCTTACTACAATTCCTATATATTTATCTAAATGAAGAATTAAATCAATAAATTGCATTTATGCTAAACCACTGCTTCTTCTTTACGTTTCTCGGCTTTAATTAAATTAGTTCTTGAAACACCAAATAATAATAATAATGGTGATGAAACCAGAACTGAGGAGTATATACCAAATAAAATACCAATTGTTAAAGCTAGGGCAAAATTATGTAAACTCGGTCCACCAAAAAACAACATTGATAATACCATCATTTCAGTACAGCCATGTGTAATAATCGTTCTACTCATAGTAGCAGTAATAGCATTATTGATTAATTCTGCAGTGGTACCACCTCTAGTCATTCTAAAGTTTTCACGAATTCTATCAAAAACAACAACTGATTCATTTACTGAATAACCAAGTACCGCCAAAATAGCAGCTAATACTGTTAATGAAAACTCCCAACGAAAAAAAGCAAAACATCCAAGAATAATTACCACATCATGCATATTAGCTAAAATTGCAGCAATTGCAAATCGCCATTCAAACCTTATCGCCAAATAGCCAATTATTCCTATACACACAAACAATAAAGCAAGTAATCCATTGGTAATTAACTCTTGCCCAATTTCTGGGCCAATAAACTCAACACTTTTAATTTGTGGATTAGGCCCTTCTTGTTTAATCATATCAAAAACTTGATTAGATAAATTGGCCGCATTAATATTTTTCTTGTTAGGTAATCTAATCATAACATTCGATAAATTGCCTAGATTCTGTACTGTTGAATTATCTAAACCATTGTTATCTAAGATTTTACGAATGTTATTTAAACTTACTGATTGGGAATATGATACTTCCATTAAAGTTCCACCAGTAAATTCAACCGATAAATTTAAACCCCGCGTAATTAAGAAAAAAATTGCTAACAAAAAAGTTAATAAGGATACGGTCGTAGTTATCTTGCCATAACTCATAAAAGGTATATCGCGTTTAATTTTAAAAAATTCCATAATTGACAACCTAAATATTTAATTTTTGAATACGTTTATTCGCATAAAGAAACGCCACAATTCCTCTTGAAACTAGTACAGCACTAAACATTGAGGATAGAATACCTAAACAATGAACCACCGCAAAACCCTTAATTGGACCAGTACCAAAGGCTAATAAAGCAAGCCCAGCAATTAATGTGGTTACATTAGAATCAATAATTGTTGCCCATGCATGCTTATAGCCCTCTTCTATAGCTATATGTGGTTTCTTACCATGTCGCAACTCTTCCCTAATTCTTTCATTAATTAACACGTTAGAATCAATGGCCATACCTAATGCAAGAGCAATAGCAGCTATACCTGGTAAGGTTAGTGTTGCTTGCAACATTGACAAAGCTGAGATTAATAGTAATAAATTAATAGCCAACGAGATAATGGAAATTATTCCAAATATTTGATAATAAAGAATTATAAAAACTGAAATTGCAACAAACCCCCACAGTACCGAATGAAAACCTTTAGCAATGTTTTCTTTGCCTAGTGAAGGGCCAACGGTTCTTTCTTCAACCATAGTCATTGGTGCAGCAAGTGAACCGGAACGAAGCAATAAAGCAACATCATTAGCCTGTTCAACTGTCATTGCTCCAGAAATTTGTACCTGTCCGCCACCAATTTCAGTGCGAATTACTGGGGCAGTTACTACTTGACTTTTGCCATTGTCAACTAAAATCATTGCCATACGTTTACCAATATTATCGCGCGTTAACAATTTAAATATTGTACTTCCAGCATCATCTAATCTAATATTAACTGCTGGTCCACCATTTTCATCAAAACCAGGCTGTGCATCTGTTATATTATCACCAGTTAATTCAACATCTTTATTAATTAAAATTTTGCTTGAAGTTGCTCCCCGTTCATTGTCATCCAACAACAAACGATTTGCCGCAATATTACCAGCTATAGCTTGATTAACATCATTAGTGTCATCATCAACCATATGTAGTTCAAGTGTTGCTGTACGCCCTAAAATATCTTTAGCTCTTGCCGTATCTTGAATTCCAGGCAACTCAACCATAATCCTATCCGGCCCCTGTTGCTGAATAATTGGTTCGGCAACGCCCAATTCATTGACACGATTATGTAATATTAAAATATTTTGTTTAACTGCAGCTTCTTTTATTCCCTGCATCTCTTTAATTGATAATTTAGCAATTAAATTGCCATTACCATCACTTTGCAATTGTATATTAGGCAAATCTGTAGTTAATTGTTGTAAGGCAAGGTTAGCATTAGCGTTATCTCTGAATTGAATAACTATGCTATTGTCAGTAATAGTAATCGCACCATATCTAATAACATTTTTACGCAAATCACGCTTAATATCCCCAGCATATTTCCCTAAAGTTTTCTTAATTGCCGCTTGCATATCCACTTCAAGTAAAAAATGCACACCACCACGTAGATCTAAGCCTAAAAACATAGGATAAGCATTAATTTTAGTTAACCATGCTGGGCTAGCAGAAACTAAATTTAACGCTACAATATAATTTGCACCTAATTCATTTTGAATAATTTCACGCGCTTTTAATTGTGTATCAACGTCATTAAACTTAATTTTCAGGGTTTTATCATCAAAAACTTCACCCATAGGAATAATATCATTGCTAGATAAAGTAGTTTCTATATTTGATAATACGGCTGAACTAATTGGCGCATTTCCGCTAGGATCAGAAATTTGAACTGCTGGAATCTCGCCATAGAAATTAGGTATGGCATAAATAAAAGCCATACCTACCGCCACCAAAATTATTATATATTTCCATAATGGATATTTAGTCATGATAGCTCTTAAAACGAATTATTTATTTTGTTGTGCCTTATCTAAAGTGCCAGTTTCAACCTTACCACCTACTGTTGATTTTTGAATTGTAAGAGTAACGTTATTTGCCACTTCAAGTAACATGAATTGATCATTTATTTTAGCTATTTTACCAATAATTCCACTATTAGTAATAACTTCATCACCTTTTTCTAAAGATGCAATCATTTGATTATGTAATTTTGCCTTTTTTTGTTGTGGGCGAATTAATAAAAACCAAAACAATGCAAAAATTACAATCATTGGAGCAAATTGCATCATATTAAAGCCAGCCGTATTAGAATGAGCTGCGGTTTCAGCCGCATAAGCACTAGGGAATAAAGACATAATACCACCTTAATCAAAGTTAAAATTAAAACAAAGCAATATTATAGCATGTTAAACAGCAATTAATTGCTATATTTCAAAATTGGCTAACAATTTGCCTCAAATTTACAGGTGTTATTCCTGTGTCATTAATTACTGATTGATTGCTATATATCCAGGTCCCTGGTTAACATCTTGAGTCAAATTTACAGTTTTTGTGCCTGTATTGTAATTAAAGTTAATATAAGCGTAAAGATTATTAACTAAGCTTATATTATCATATAATAGATTACCTGTGTTTAAAACGTTGTATGTATATTTTGCGCCTGCTTCAGATGGAGTATTACTCGGCATATTACCGCCAGTACCAAGTACTACTGATGTATCTGCAGGGGCACATTGCAAGTTTAGCTTTATATATGTTGCGCTAGGTGTAACTTGGCTATTCTTACCACTAGGTAGACATTTCGGTGGTACATGTAGAAATGGAATTTATGATAATATGAAAACAGCAATTAAACCTATATTCCCAAAAAAATAGGCATTATGTCATAAAAAATTTCTGCATTAATTTTCATTTTTTCAATAATATCAATATGCTATAAATT
>JAPJMP010000127.1 GCA_026461645.1 Burkholderiales bacterium | reverse complement strand
GTGCTACAAAATACGATAAAGAAAATCTTGAACTAATTGAAATTGAAATTGTTAATGCAGAACTAGCACCGATTGGGCAGAACTATTTAAAAATTAATAAATTGCCAGACAGTGATCAACAATTAATCACCAATGACAACATAAGAATTGGTGCTTACACTTATAAAATCAACTCCTACGAAGTGCTGTCTAATCAAGCATATGATACTATTAAATTAGACAAACCTTTAAAAAATGTAGTTATTAAAAATTTTGTTATTGCTAATATATTAAAATATAATCAATTATATTGAAGAAGAATTAAATTTTATGCAACAACCTTTCGTCTTTGGCTTAAATTATGCTACATCTAATTTAGAGGCCAGACAACAATTTGCCTTTACGCAAGAGCAAATACCTAGTGTGCTAAATCGCTTGCAAAGTTCAGGGATAACACAAGAGGCGGTTATTATTTCAACTTGTAATAGGACTGAAGTTTATTGCATTACCCAAGATATTGATTTTGTTATTAATGCCATTTGTGATATTCAAAACGTATGTCCACGAATGTTAAAAAAATATTATTATGTTCATCATGGCGATGCTTGTGTTAATCATTTATTTCGAGTGGTTTCAGGGTTAGAGTCAATGGTTTTAGGTGAAACTGAAATAGTGGCTCAAACTAAAGAAGCATTTAATCTTGCCAAAAATAATAGTGCAGTAGGAATAAATTTAACGGCAATTTTTCAGATGGCCTTAGCTGTAGAAAAAGATGTTAGAAATGCTACTGAAATTAATCAAATCGCTATTTCTGTGGGGCATGCGATTTTAAATTTAATCAAAAGTAATTTTTCAAATAGTGATGCTGTTGATGGCCTGTGTTTTATTGGTGCCGGAGATATGATTAAGCAAGTAGCGTTGCATTTTAAACAATTTCAATCTAAAACAAAAATAGTAATTAATCGCACCTTAGCCAATGCCCAAAATATTGCGCAACAAATTGGCGCAGATTATTGTCAGTTAGATAAGCTTGAACAAGTGGTGGCAACATCTTCCATCATTATTGCTGCTTGTGGAGTTGATAAATTTTTACTTGATGCTAGATCATTAGCTCCGATTATAAAGAGCAATAAACAATTATTAATTATTGATTTATCTTTACCATTAATTACTGATTTGCAGCTTAAACAGCATTCAAATATTACTGTTCTAACAATTGATGATATTGCGCAAATTGTAGATGTGGGTAAGAAACGTCGGCAATTGGCAGCATCTAAGGCTAGTGTAATTATCGATGCTAAAGTTTCAGAGTATAAAGCCTGGTTAACCAAACGAGGATTAACTCCGGTGATTAAAGCTTTGAGAACTAATGCGGATAAAATTCGTCTTGAAGCATTGCAAGTAGCACAAAAACAATTAGAATGTGGAATTGCTGCTGATAATGTGATTCATGAACTATCAATTAAACTAACAAATAAATTAATCCATACCCCAACAGTAAATTTATACAGTAGCGAATATAAATTACAGCATGATTTATCTGGGTTAATTCAATATTTATATGATTTAAAAATTTAGGAATTAAATGAAAAATAGTTTAAAAGAGAAATTAGACAAACTGTCAAAACGAATTGATGAATTGTCAGGTTTATTAAATTCTCCCGATGTAACTAATGATATTGGCGTGTATACGAATTTAAATAAGGAATATTCTGATATTCTCCCTATTGTGAATAAATATAAAGAATATACTAATGCCACACAAGATTTAGCAACGGCGGAAGAGTTATTAAATGATCCGCAAATGAAAGATTTTGCTCAAGCTGAATTGGATATTGCTAAAGATTTGATTATAAAATTGGCAGATGATTTGCAAAAATTATTGCTACCTAAAGATCCAAATGATGAAAAGAACATTTATTTAGAAATTAGAGCGGGGACTGGTGGCGATGAGTCAGCACTTTTTTCTGCTGATTTATTTCGTATGTATTCGCGTTTTGCCGAAAGAAATGGATGGCAAGTTGAAGTTATTTCAGAATCAAGCTCAGATTTAGGTGGTTATAGAGAAATTATTGCGCAAATAATTGGCAAAGGAGCGTACTCTAAATTAAAATTTGAATCTGGGGCACATCGTGTGCAACGAATTCCGGTAACTGAGGCGCAAGGTCGAATTCATACATCAGCGTGTACTGTTGCGGTAATGCCTGAAGCTGATGAATTAGTTGAAGTAAACATTAACCCAGCAGAATTAAAAATAGATACTTTTCGTGCCTCAGGTGCAGGTGGACAACATGTGAATAAAACTGACTCAGCAATTAGAATTACGCATTTGCCAACTGGATTAGTAGTTGAGTGCCAAGATGATCGCTCGCAACACCGAAATCGGGCACGAGCAATGTCGTTACTAGCGACTAGGATTAAAGATGCGCAAATAAGTAAACAGCAAGCTGAAATTTCAGCACAAAGAAAAAGTTTAGTTGGTTCAGGCGATAGATCAGAACGCATAAGAACGTATAATTTTCCACAAGGACGAATGACTGACCATAGAATTAATCTTACATTATATAAGTTAGATATGATTATGGATGGGGATTTGTTTGAAATAACTGAAGCATTAAATTCTGAACATCAGGCAGAATTGTTGGCTAATTTTGGTGATTAAAAATGACAAGTTTAGTCGAAAATAAAGTTGCTAACTCTAAAGATATTGTTGTCTATTTTGATTTTGATGGAACCTTGACTAAATGTGATACGTTGATTCCATTTTTAATTTATGTCGTTGGTTATTTTAAATTCTGTTTAAAGTTGTATATTTTATTTCCAGTGGTTATTCTTTATCTATTACGTATAATAAATAATGAGAAAGCTAAACAAATATCCATAAAATGTTTGTTTAAGAATTACTCCTTTGATTATCTTGATGTTAAAGCAAAAAAATTTGCTAATGAATGTTTAAATAAATATATTAGACCGCAAATTTATAGTAAACTTGAATATCACCTAGAACATGGACATACGGTTATTTTAGTTAGCGCTAATTTAGCGATTTATTTACGACATTGGGCTCAATTACAGAATATAGATGATGTTATTGCTACTGAAGTGACTTTTGCTAATAATATTTGTACTGGTGATTTACTCACGCGTAATTGTTATGGTAAGCAAAAGATTTATAGAATAAATCAATATTTAAAAAATAAAAACTGTAAATTTTTATATAGTTTTGGTTATGGTAATTCTCGCGGTGATTATGAATTGTTAATTTATGTCAACGAGGGTTATTGGGTTAATAATTCAGGCATAATCCCATGGAATGATTATCGTGAAAGCATCATCAGTAAGCACAAGTGAATTAGATTTATTATCTAGTGGAATAGAACAATTAGGTTTAAAATTAAATTTAAACCAAATTAATAATATAAAATGCTATATTGAATTATTAATTAAATGGAATAAGACCTATAGTTTAACTGCAATAACAGATCGACGCCAAATAATAATTGATCATGTTTTTGACGGTTTAAGTGTTGTCGCACAATTAAAAGATGTAGCAAACATTCTTGATGTTGGAAGTGGTATGGGAATTCCTGCTGTCATTATTGCCATTAGTTGCCCGCAAATTAAAGTAATGGCAGTTGATTGCAGTGCCAAAAAAACAGCTTTTTTAACTCAGGTGGCTATCGAATTAAAGCTAGACAATCTTAGTATTAATTGTCATAAAATTGAACAGATAAAGTTGCAAATTAAATATGATGCAGCTATTTCGCGGGCGTTTACGAGTACTCTTAATTTTATTCAATTGCTTGCGCCGCTACCAGTAAAACAGCTATTGTTAATGAAAAGTACAAATGTAGATAAAGAATTAAGTCAATTAGAAGGTTATAATTATAGCTTACACCAATTATTGGTGCCATTTAGTAATAAAACAAGATATTTAGTAAAGATTAATGTATGATACAAAAAAATATAATTGCAGTTGTAAATCAAAAAGGAGGAGTAGGAAAAACTACTTCGGTGATTAACTTAGCTACTGCGATGGTTAAAAAAAGGAAAAAGGTTTTAGTTGTTGATATGGATCCACAGGGAAATGCAACTACTGGCAGTGGGCTTGAGAAAAATTCAGTTACATTGTCAATTTATGATGGCTTAATTAATAATAGTAGTTGTAGCAAAATTATTGTGCCATCAAACTCTTGTGGTTTTGATATTATACCGGCAAACCGTAATTTATCAGGAGCTGAAATAGAATTGGTTGAAATTAGCAAAAGGGAATATCAATTAAAGAAAATATTAGAAAGTGTGGCAAATAAATATGATGTAATTTTAATTGATTGTCCGCCATCACTTAGTTTATTAACAATTAATGCTTTGGTTGCAGCTAAATTTTTATTGGTTCCGATTCAATGTGAATACTATGCTCTTGAAGGATTAACTGATTTATTATCCACGGTAAAAAGAATACAAGAATCACTCAATAAAGATTTGGAAGTATTAGGCTTGATTAGAACCATGTATGACGGTAGAAATAATTTAGCTAACCAAGTGTCTGAGCAACTAGTAAAGCATTTTAAAGATAAATTGTTTAATACTTATATTCCGCGCAATGTTCGGTTAGCTGAAGCCCCAAGTTTTGGAATGTCAGCTGTTGCTCTGGATAATACGGCATTAGGTTCCAAAGCGTATATGGATTTAACTAATGAAATTTTAACGCGCTTTGATTATTTACGTAATAATTTATCTTGGGATGATTAATTTAATTAGGTGGTAAATATGACAAAATTAAAAGGTTTAGGTAAAGGTTTAGATGCGCTATTAGCGGCATCAAGTTTAACCACAAATACAGCACATAATTCTAACTCAAAGTTTCAAGAAATAGCCTTAAATAAAATTAAACCTGGAAAATATCAACCACGGGTAAATTTTAATCTGGATGAGTTAAATGAATTAGCGGCATCAATTAAAAGTAATGGGGTAATTCAACCAATTGTCGTTAGAATGATAGGTGACAGTTTTGAAATAATTGCCGGAGAACGGCGCTTCAAAGCTTGTGAATTAGCCAAATTAGACACCGTCCCTGCGATTGTACATAAATTATCTGACCAGGAAGCAATGGCTATATCATTAATTGAAAATATTCAGCGCAAAGACTTAAGTTCAATAGAAGAGGCTAAAGGTTATAAACGATTGATAGATGAGTTCTCTTTAACTCATGAAAATTTATCAGCCCTTACTGGACGTTCAAGAAGTCATATAACTAATATTTTAAGATTGCTTAAGCTTAATCCCAAAGTGCAACAAATGCTGTTAAATGGTGAGCTTGAAATGGGGCATGCCCGAGCTTTATTATCGCTGCCAGATGACATGCAGTTGCAGCTTGCCCTCGTTATTGTTGCACAGCAGTTAACCACTCATGAGGTAGAGCAAAGGGTAGCCAGGTTGTTGCAACAAGATCAAAATCAGAATAATAAAGAGGAGCTAATTGATAATTCTGAAATTGAACGTTTAGCCAATAAGATGACCAAGAAACTTGGATTGACAACTAAAATTCGTCCCGGAAAAAATGGTGGGGGTAAAGTATTAATTAATTATAAATCAGTGGAACAGTTAAACAAATTAATAAAATTATTTTAAATTTAATTTAAGGTTTCATAAGACATTAAGTATGACATTTGGTTATCGACAAGCTAATGCATTGTTATTTAGTTGTGTTATCTTGGTAAGTGGATTAATGGCACTTGATTTTATTAATCCGTCATTGCCATATATTATGAAATCATTTGGTGTTTCCGAGTACGCAACTAAACAATTAATTGTATTTTTTTTTGCCGGGGTTTGCCTTTCACAGTTTTGCTACGGGGCAATCTCTGATAATTATGGCCGTAAAATCACAATTGTAGCTGCATTAAGTTTAGCCTGTATTGGAATTTTAATCTCCATTTATGCTACTTCAATTGATGTAATGTATATTGGCAGGTTTATTAATGGCTTCGGCAGTGGTGGAGCACCAGTTATCGCTAGAGCAATAATAGCCGATGCATTTAAAAATCAAAAGTCATTAAATAAAGCCTTTTCTTATTATTCGATAGCAAGCCAAATTTCTCCAGCCATTGCTCCAGTTATTGGTGGGGCAATTCAGCAATATTATAAT
>JAPJMP010000126.1 GCA_026461645.1 Burkholderiales bacterium | reverse complement strand
GATAAATATGTCACATAAATGGATAATAAAAGCGCTTCTGATTTTTTTTGTAGTTATGGCATCAATAATCGGTTATGTATTATTTTTTCCAATGCCAATTCCTAATAATAATTATCAGCTAATTGTCAATAAAAATGAAAGTGTTGCATCAGTTGCTGCTGACTTATATGAGCATGATATTATTAAAAGTAAATTTGTTTTTACTGGATTACTAAGATTGTCACATAAAGATAGAAAAGTAGTAGCTGGATTATATTTTATAAAACATAGTATGTCTTTATGGGGGGTTATATCAAGAATTACTAATGGTAAACCAGATCAAATTAGCATCACAATTATTGATGGCTGGAGTACTGATGAAATTAGAAATTATGTTAACAATTTACAAAATATTCAACATTTAACAGCAGGTTATAGTGAAAGTCAGTTAAAGAATGTATTAAGAATTTCTTATCCAAATTTAGAAGGAGCGTTTTATCCATCAACGTATTTTATTGCTCCAAATCAAACCGATCTAGAAATATATCAATTAGCATACAGATTAATGAAAGTAAAAGTTGAAAGTTACTTTTTAAATCGAAGCAAATATACCAATTATGCAAACCCATACCAATTACTAATAATGGCAAGCTTAATTCAAAAAGAAACTAATAATAAGAACGATATGCAATTAATTTCTACTGTCTTTAATAACAGATTAAAAAGAGGAATGAAATTACAAGATGACCCCTCGGTATTTTATGGGTTAAAGCATAAAGCGATTATTGGTCGACGTGACTTTTTGATTGATACACCCTATAACACGTATTTACATAATGGTCTACCGATTACTCCAATTTGTACACCATCAGATGCGGCGTTATTAGCAGCAAGTCAAGCGACGAATGAATCACAATTACTATATTTTGTTGCAATCGGATTAGGTAAGACAAAATTTTCAAGTAATTTTGGTGAACATAAAACAGCAATTAATAAATATTTGAAAAAGTAGAAATTATGCAAGGATTATTTATATCAGTAGAAGGAATAGATGGAGTTGGCAAGTCCACTCATGTTAAATTTATTGAAACATATATGCAAGAACAAGGTTTTAAAACCATTACTACTCGTGAACCGGGTGGAACTGAATTAGGTGAGAAATTCAGAGCTTTACTTCTATCCAATAAATCACATATGCACCGCATTACTGAGTTGCTCTTAATGTTTGCTTCACGTCAGGAGTTAATTGCTAATGTTATTGAGCCAAATCTTAAGCAAGGTGTTTGTGTTATATCAGATAGATATATTGATGCTTCAATAGCTTATCAAGGACTTGGAAGAAAGATTGGGGTAGACAAGTTAAATAGTATAATTTCGCTCTTAGAGCCACTTCTAATTCCAGATCTTACCTTGTTATTTGATGCCCCAGTTGATTTAACCTTTAGTCGTGTGGGGAGGCACAGTGAAAAAGATAGAATCGAGCAAGAAGATAAAAGTTTTTTTCTTGATGTACAGCAAGCGTACTATACAATCGCAAAAAATGAAGAGCACAGAGTTAAAATTATTCGCACCGATCAACACAAAGAACAAACACGAATGATTATTAAAAAACATTTAGACAATTTAATTGCTACAAAAAAGGTGAATAGTTAAGATGGAAAATAAAGAATTGTTTAAGTGGCAACAACAGGAGTTTATCCAACTAAATAAAATGACGAATAAACAAATGCCACAGGCAATTTTGCTTTACGGGGAAAAGGGGATAGGTAAGAAAACTTTTGCCTATAATTGGATACAAAGTATTTTATGTGGTAATCGTAATTCCTATGGACTATATTGTAATCAATGTAACTCTTGTAAATTATTTAATAACTTATCACATCCTGACTTTTTTAATATTGGCCAAAATGAAGATGAAGTGATGATATCTGTGGCAACAATCCGTAAAGCAATTGATTTTATTTCCACATCTAGTCATATATCTAAATATAAATTAATTTTAGTCGAAGATAGCAGTCGTTTGAATTTAAGTGCAGCTAATGCCTTACTGAAAATTATGGAAGAGCCAACAGCACATGCTTTATTTGTTTTGGTTAGTAATAATATTAATAGCATTTTGCCTACAATCACTAGTAGATGCTTTAAATTTCAATTAAAAAAGCCTGAAAATGCTGTGGCTATTGAATATTTACAACAACAAAAAATTGATAATTTAACTTTTTGGTTAAATTTTTCTAATAATTGTCCATTAATTGAAACCAAATTAAATACGGAGCAGATAAATTTATTTATTAAAGTATTGTCAAATCCAAATATTGATGATATTTATATTTTTTCTAGTGAGTTTGATGGTAAAACAATTGCTTTTAGCTTTATTTTAGAATTTTTTCATAAATGGATTTGTGATTTAATTGCCTATAATGTCACTAATCAGATCATTTACTTTAAAGAGTATACAACTAATTTTGAGAGTCTAAAAGCAAAGATTAAGGTGAAAAAAATTTTTCAGTTGCAAGAGCGGTTACTATTTTTGATCTCATGGGATAAACATTCATTAAATTATAAATTACAAATTGAAAATTTTTTATTTCAATATTATAATGCACTGCGTTCTTAATTCATAATCATGCTTGGAGAATATTTTGGCAATTTTAACTTTAGATAAAGTAAGCTTAGCTTTTGGTAATTCCCAATTATTAGATAAAATTAGCTTGGGAATAGATAGTGGCGAAAAAATTGGTTTAATCGGTAGAAACGGTACTGGAAAATCCTCTTTATTTAAGCTTTTATCCACCAAAATTCTTCCTGATGATGGCAAAATACATGTTAAAGATGGAACTACTATTTACTATGTACAGCAGGAGCCAGAATTCAATCCGAATAAAACTATTTATGAAATGGTTTTAACTGGTCTTGGGAATATTGAGCAATTATTTATAGACTATTATGCTATTTTAGATCAATTAGAACATAATCACAGTGAAGAACAATTAAACGCATTAAACGAAATTCAACATCAATTAGATCATGCTAATGCATGGCAGGTTAAAAATTTAATAGATAAGACTTTGGCGATGCTGCAATTAGATGGCAAATTAAAAATTAAAACACTATCTGGTGGTATGAAGAAAAAAGTAGCTCTAGCTCAAGCGTTAATTATTAAACCAGATATTCTTTTGCTTGATGAACCAACCAATCATTTAGATATTTCAACTATTACCTGGCTTGAAGAAGAAATAAAAAAATATTTAGGCACAATAGTACTAATTACCCATGATAGATTTTTTTTAGATAACACGGTAAATAAAATATTTGAATTAGATCGGGGGAAAATAAATGTCTTCCCTGGTAGCTTTACTAAATATAAAGAATATAAAGCTATTCAATTAGCGGTCGAAGAAAAAATGAATAATGAATTTGACAAATTCTTAAGTCAGGAAGAAGTTTGGATTCGTAAAGGTATTGAAGCTAGAAGGACTAGAAACGAAGGCCGAGTGAAACGATTAGAGCAATTGAGAATTGAACTACAAAATCGGCGCAATAAAGTAGGGTTAGTCAATTTTACTGTTGATAGTGGTAAAACATCGGGGAAGATTGTAGCTAAATTAGACAATATAAATATAAACTTTGCCAATAAAATTATTTTAAAAGATTTTAATGCCACAATTATGCGCGGTGATAAAATTGGTATTATTGGTGATAACGGTGTTGGCAAATCAACATTATTAAAAATTATTCTTAATCAATTGCAGCCTGATAGTGGTTTTGTTACTTTAGGGACAAAATTGGAAATAGCATATTTTGATCAGCTGCGCAATCAATTAGATGAAGAAGCAACAATAGCCGATATGGTAAGTCAAGGACAAGATTATGTTGAAATTAATGGACGAAGAACACATATTGCTTCCTATTTAGAGGATTTTTTATTTGAACCTAAACGGTTTAATTCACAAGTTAAATCATTATCTGGTGGTGAAAGAAATAGACTACTATTAGCAAGGATGTTTTCTAAAGCGGCTAATGTTATAGTGCTTGATGAGCCAACCAATGATTTAGATATTGAAACATTGGAATTGTTAGAAGAATTACTTACCAATTATAGCGGAACTGTATTCTTAGTTAGCCATGATCGAAATTTTTTGGATAATGTTGTAACCCAATCTTTTGTGTTTACCGGAAATGGAGAGGTATTAGAAATTATTGGGGGTTATACTGATTATATTAATTATAGTAAAAGTTTGCAGTTTAATAT
>JAPJMP010000125.1 GCA_026461645.1 Burkholderiales bacterium | reverse complement strand
TATTATAATTAAATAATAATTTCATTATAAAGTATATTTATGCTTTTTACACTCAAAGAAAGAAAAATTGTAACTCTTGCAGCTGTTGGTGGAATGCTTGAGTTTTATGATTTTGCAATCTATGGGTTTTATTCAGTATATTTTTCTCCACTATTTTCCCCCAATAATAATCACTTAATTTCAATTATAGAAAGCTTTGCAGTTTTTATTTTAGGTTATTTAGCCCGGCCAATTGGTGGGTTTGTTTTTAGCTATATCGGTGATGCTTTTGGGCGTAAAACTGTATTATATATAACGATTATTTTAATGGGGGGGTCATCTTTAGGTATAGGTTTTGTTCCAACCTATTATCAAATTGGATATATTGCGCCAATTATATTAATTAGTTTACGCTTGATGCAGGGACTTGCTTTAGGTGGAGAGTTACCAAGTACCTATGTGTTTATTTATGAATCACTAAGCAAAAATAAGGCAATAGCTTTTGGTTTAGTAATGTTTGGCGTAAATTTTGGATTGCTTTTAGGCACAATTGTTAATAAAATAATTAATATGATTTTTACAAGCGCTCAAGTACATAGCTTTGGTTGGCGTATTCCGTTTATTTTAGGTGGTGTACTATGTTTATTTAGCTACTATATAAGAAAATCATTAAGCGAAACGAATGATTTTATACATATTAAACATAAAATCGCGAATCCACTTTTATATATGTTAAAAAATTATTTTGGTAATTTTATTGCTACTATTGGAATCTCATCGTCAATGGCAGCCTTTGTTGTTGTTGGAATAATATTTATGCCAACATATCTTAAAGAAATTGTTAAAGTTGATTTGAGCCTTATTAATACAATTATGACTTTTGCCTTATTTGTTAATACGTTGTCGATTTTATTATTTGGTGTTTTATCTAATAAAATAGATAAACTAAAGCTTTTTAAGTTTTTGTTAGTTATTATGGCCATTATCGTGCCAATTAGTTTTTACTTATTCTATCTTAAATATTATGCAGTTGGAGTGTTTTTGATTGCAACCGTCCAAGGTGGAGCGGCGATGTTGACTCCGTTTATTATTACTTCATTATTTCCAACAAAAATACGCTTGACCGGAGTTGCTCTAGCATATAATATTTCATTTACCATTTTTGGTGGATTGTCACCCGTATTAATTAGTACATTTATTAATATGGGGGATAATATATATATAACTCCATTTCTTTATTTGGAAATTATTGTTTTGATGATTTGCCCTCTAAGTTTACAGTTCATTAAAGATGTAAATTAGCAATATTGTATCTATTTAGAATTATGTTAAAGAGGTAATGTTATGTTATTTAACTCTGCTGAAAGTAAAATGTTAAAACTTGGGTTCGTAACTGCAACACTTGAGTTATACGATTTTGCAATTTATACTTTCTTTTCAATTTATTTTTCTGGTTATATATTTCCTAATAATAATCATCTAATTTCCATTATTGAAAGTTATAGTATTTTTGTTTTGGGTTTTATGATTAGGCCATTTGGTGGTATGTTTTTTAGTGTAATTGGAGATTTGTATGGTCGAAAAATTGTATTGTTTATAACTGTCCTTATAATGGGGTTAGCCTCATTTGCTATTAGTGCTTTGCCAGGATATAACCAGGTAGGATCACTTGCGCCAATGTTATTATTGTTTTTAAGATTACTGCAAGGCTTTGCTATTAGTGGTGAGTTACCAGTACTATATGTCTATGTTCATGAATCAATTAAACAAAATAAGGGGTTAGCTTTTAGTATTATAATTCTTGGAGTTAATGCAGGATTTTTACTCGGTGCAATTATTAATCAAATTTTGGGGCAAATTTTTTCAATCAACGAATTAGAGAGTTATGCCTGGAGGATTCCTTTTTTTATCGGCGGAATATTGTGCTTTTTAAGTTACTTTGTTAGAAAATCATTAAACGAAACTGAAGGTTTTAGAAATAATTTTGAAAAGGTTTCTAATCCGCTGCAAGTGTTAGTAAAAAAACATATGAAAACACTTTTAATAGCTACAGCAGTAGCCACACTAATGTCTACTATGGCAGTTATAACCATTATGTTTATGCCTGTGTATTTACATGAAGTAGTAAAAATAGATTTCCACAGAGTCAACTTTATAATGCTTGTGGCAATTATATTTAATTGTGTCGCAATTATTATTTGTGGCTATTTAACCTTATATATTAGAACAAAATCTATTATTTCATTTTTATTAGTTGCAATGCTATTTATTATTCCAGCAGCATATTATTTAATCTCATTGCAATGGTATGTTGTCGGAGTATTATTATTAACTATGTTGCAAGGTGGAGCGGCAATGCTGGTGCCTTATTTAATTACCAATCTTTTTCCAACTAATATCAGATTAACTGGAGTTGCACTATCATATAATTTTGCATTTTCAGTATTAGGTGGTTTGCCACCATTAATTATAAGTTACTTCATAAAACAACATTTTAATGTATATTTAGTTCCTGTAGTATATCTTGAATTAATTGTAATTAGTTGTGGTTTAAGTGTAATGGCAATGTATAAATACATAATTAACCCTAGAAATTAATTTAAATTTCTATGTGGTTTATGCTAAATAGTTGTTATAATTTAGGCGTTACTTTAATTATTTTGAATTCTAAAAGAAATCTAACATGAAAGATCAGCGCTCCAAAGATTCATTATTAATAGCTTTAGCTTCAATTGGTGGAATGCTTGAATTATATGACTTTGTAATTTATGGTGTTTTTTCAGTATATTTTGCAGGATTATTTTTTCCTAATAATAATAATTTTATTTCAATTATTGAAAGCTATTCAGTTTTTATATTGGGTTTTATTACTCGTCCATTAGGTGGCATTTGTTTTACTTATATTGGTGATAAATTTGGACGAAAAAATGTTTTAATTTTAACTTTGCTGATTATGGGAGTGTCTTCTTTTGGAATTGTTTTTCTCCCAACCTATTATCAAATTGGAATTCTAGCGCCAATTTTACTAATTTTATTGAGATTAATTCAAGGTTTAGCATTAGGTGGTGAACTGCCTAGTGCTTTTGTATTAATTTTTGAAACATTACCCAAAAAAATTCCATTAGCTTTTGGCGTTGTAATGTGTACTTTAAATTTTGGCGTGCTTTTTTCAATGATAATCAACAAAATTTTAATTGTTAATCTAACACAAACGCAAATGCAAACTTTTGGCTGGCGCATTCCATTTTTAATTGGCGGAATATTATGTTTTATTAGTTATTATATTCGTAAACAATTATATGCGCTCAAAGATTTTAAGCAAATTAAATCAAAACATCGATATTCATTAGTTAATCTTTTTCTTAATAATTTTGGTAGGTTATTATTAGGAATTGGATTAGCATCCATAATGGCAATATTTGTCGTATCAATTTATATGTTTATGCCTACATATTTAAAAGAAATTGTAAAAATTAATGCTCAATTAGTTGGAAACCTTGTTATTATATCAATGTTGTGCAGCTCATTATCACATTT
>JAPJMP010000124.1 GCA_026461645.1 Burkholderiales bacterium | reverse complement strand
CATTTATATCCTATATTAAACAAACAATTGTTTAGACTATTTATATTTAATTGTAGTATTATACCACAAATTACAATTATAAACTTGTAGTGCATAACTAACATTGGTCATAATTTTAATATCTTTTAAGTTGCCATGGCATAAAGCTCAATTTAGTAAATGCTTATTTTACAGCAAAATAAAATCTTGATTAAAGCACAACTAAATTAAATGGTATAATCTGTGTTTATATTTAATTTTAGATTATAACCACCATGGATAAAGAATACGAATTTAATAAACTAACCAAGCGTCTTAGAGCGAATGTGGGCAAAGCGGTTCATGATTTTGCTATGATTGAAGATCAAGATTTAATTATGGTGTGCTTATCTGGCGGTAAAGATAGTTATACCATGCTAGATATTTTAATTGGTTTTCAAAAAATTGCACCAATCAAGTTTAACTTATGCGCTGTAAATTTAGATCAAGGGCAACCAGGATTCCCTAAAGATGTTTTGCCCAATTACCTTGAAAAAATTAGCATTCCTTACAAAATTATTACTGAAGACACATATTCTACAGTTAAAAAGGTTATTCCTGAGGGCAAAACTACTTGTGGTTTATGTTCGCGTTTGCGCCGTGGTATTTTATATCGCGTAGCTAAAGAAATTGGCGCCACTAAAATAGCACTGGGACATCATCGCGACGATATTTTAGAAACATTTTTTTTAAACATGTTTTATGGTGGCAAATTAAAAGCCATGCCAGCAAAATTAATTAGTGATGACAAACAAAACATTATTATTCGTCCATTAGCATACTGTGCTGAGGCAGATATCATTAGCTATGCTAGCACTAAACAATTTCCCATTATTCCCTGCAATCTATGTGGTTCACAACCTAAATTGCAACGAGTGGCGATCAAAAAAATGCTTCACGAATGGAATAAATTATATCCCGGCAGAATTGAAACCATGTTTCGCTCGGTGCAAAACATCGTACCTTCACACTTATTAGATAAAACTAAATATGACTTTATTGATATTGCGAATAACCAGCACGAATTAGTAGCAGGTGAAGATATTTTTTAGTTAGTCCCGGTACTACCAAAACCACCAACACCTCTTTGACTTTGATTAAACTCAGATACTAGATTAAATTTTGCTTGCACCACTGGCACTATTACCAATTGTGCAATTCGTTCTAGGGGATTTAATTCAAATGGCGAATTACTTCGATTCCAGAGCGAAACAAATATCTGTCCTTGGTAATCTGAATCAATTAATCCAACTAAATTACCTAAAACTATTCCATGCTTATGCCCTAATCCAGAACGCGGCAAAATCATAGCACAATAACTGTGATTTGCTATATGAATAGCAATTCCTGATGGCACTAATACTGTAGCACCTGGTTCCACTACCAATTTACTCTCAATACAGGCACGCAAATCAAGTCCTGCTGACCCCGTGGTTGCATATTGGGGTAAATTATCGTGTAATCTTGAGTCTAAAATTTTAACATCTAATTGCATAGTTAGTCTCTTTCTAATTGTCAGTAATTACACTAAATGGATCAATTGGTTTGCCATCTTGACGCAACTCAAAATGTAATATTCCTTTGCCATCATTATTGCTTCCCATTTGAGCTATTTTTTGTCCTCGCTCAATTACATCACCTTCTTTAACTAAATTGGCTTTATTTCTAGCATAAGCCGTTAAATATTTTTCATCATGCTTAATTATAATTAAATTGCCATACCCTTTTAAACCATTACCGCTATAAACAACTTTCCCACTATTTGCAGCATAAATTGGTTGCCCAACTTTACCATAAATATCGATTCCTTTGATAGTGTAGTCGTAACCAGAAGTTGTGCCTGTGGTTGGCATTATCCAGCCGCTAGTAGCCTGCAAATTAGCAGTAATATTTTTGGTTGCTGCCTTTTGATTAGTTGCTGGTGTTTTAGGAATATTTATAGGACTAACACTATTATTATCATTTAAAGTACTCAAGGTGGTAGTGGTTGGTGCTTGTTGCGCTGGCGCAGCAGTAGTTTGATTCGATACATTCGCATTTGAATTAGCTAGCAAGGCAGAATTGTTTATGCTGCCATTAGGTAATAAATAATTAGGAATTTTAGTTACATTATCTACTGGTGCAGGTGTATTTCTTGTGGCACACCCTACAACTAATAAACATAAAAATAATAGACTAAATTTTGACATGTTTAAGCAACTCCAAAGCTTTAATTATTTAAAAGTGAAACAACCGACATTTGACTATAATCTATCGGAAATAATTTTAATGGCGTAATTGAAATATTTTTAGTATTAAATAATACCTGCACATCAGTTCCAGATTGAGTTTGCTCAGGTTCACCCACCTGACCTTGCCAATAAATAGGCATTCCTCTTGGAGTAATTTGTTTAATCATTGGTTTATGCAAAGCGCGTTTACCCAAAGCAGTAACCTCAAATACTCCCATTTGATCATAGCTGGTATTCGGAATATTAATATTCCATAAAAAAGCATTATTAATTAATAGTTTATTGCGTTCAATTTTAGTGATTAAGTCTAATACTTTTTTAGCTGCATCATGCATTAAATTGATATTGCCACTTAAGGTTGATACTGCTATACTTGATACTCCATGTAAGGCACCTTCTTTAGCTGCACCAACAGTTCCTGAATAGAAAACATCTTCACTTATATTTTCACCGTCATTAATTCCTGAAATTAATAATTCTGGATAATTATCCACAGCGCCATAAATTAGTTGCAACCCCATTCTAACACTATCTGCCGGAGTAGAATCAACATAAAATACTCGATCATTAACTTGGGTAAATTTAATTGGGTTATATACGGTGATTGATTGACCTGCCCCACTTGAATTTAGCTCCGGAGCAACAATTACAACATCATGATTGCTGTCACGCAATACTTTAAATAATTCGTTTATTCCGGCTGCTCTATAGCCATCGTCATTAGTTAATAATATTCGCATGGTGATTGATTATCTAAATTGTTAATATATAAAATTATAACATTTTTTGCCTAAGTATGTAAAAATAATGCAAAAATCGACAAATGTAGTCAAGCCTTATAAATTTTTCAATAACTAATTGAGCAAGATTTGGTAATTAGCTAAGCATTGACTCTAAATTAGAGGTTTAATTACTTTTACTTCTTAGGTTCTACTTTGATTAATTATTGTGTAGCAGCATAAAATTGATAAATATATTGTAATAACTGTTTAGCAATTTCGCTTTTAGTAGCAAAGTCAAGTTTTATAGTGTTATCGTGTGACACTATATATACTTCATTATTATTACTATCAAAACCAATATTAGTATCGCTTACATCATTGGCAATCATTAAATTAACCTTCTTTTGCAGTAATTTATTCTTTGCAATGACTAGTAAATTTTCTGTTTCAGCAGCAAACCCAACAGTAAACACTGCACACTGTGATGCAATTTTTGCTAAAATATCAATATTTGGCTCTAAGGTTAAAGTTATATTTTGTTGCTGGCGTTTAATCTTTTGCGAGCTTTGATTTAATACTCTGTAATCACTAACTGCAGCACAACTAATGAAAATCTGATTGTTGGTAATTTGTGCTTCAACTGCACTTAACATTTCAGAAGCACTGTTAACTTTAATTAGTTGTTTACAATTAGGCAAGGTGTTTATCGTTGTTGTGCCACTAATCAAAGTTACTTGGGCACCTAGCCGTGATGCTTCTTGTGCCAAAGCATAGCCCATTTTACCTGAACTTCTATTAGAAATAAATCTAACTGGATCAATCATTTCCTGAGTGCTTCCAGCAGTAATTAAAATATTTATTCCTTGCAATAAAGGTTTTGAATCAAGCGCCAGTATATTCTTTACTATCTCGTTTACTTCCATCATTCTGCCAAGCCCAATATCACCACAAGCTTGAACTCCGTTCTCTGGACCTAAAACTCTTATATTTCTCATTTTTAATTGATTAATATTCGCTTGAGTTGCCATATTTGCCCACATATGCTTATTCATTGCAGGTACCACAATAATTGGAGCTGCAGTTGCCATACATATTGTGCTTAATAAATCGTCACAAAACCCATGAGCTAATTTAGCAATAAAATTAGCACTTGCTGGGGCAATCAGTAGCAAATCTGGCCACCGGGCTAATTGAATATGACTCATTGCCGCCTCAGCCTGTGTATCTAAAAGTAATGTATATACATCACTCCCTGATAAGGCTTGCAAGGTAATTGGAGTTACAAAACTTTGTCCTGCTTCAGTGACAACAGTTTTAACTTCACATTCGGCATTAATTAAGGAGCGCAATAATTCCGGCGTTTTATAAGCGGCAATACTGCCTGTAACACCTACTAATATTTTTGTCATTGACTTTCACTTTGCTTAAAAATCTCACCTAAAGGAATTTGCTCCCAGGTATTTGGATTACTTAAAATTCTAATATACAAATTCATGGTTGCCGCATCAAATATTATTTGATAAATAGTAGCATCCCATACAGCCCCTCCACTATTAATTGAAGTACTCATTAATGCCTTAAAGTCAGTTAGATTAAACTTAGTTGCAGCCGCACTTAAGTTTAATAAATTATTGCGCCGCGTTACTCCATACCAACTATTAGCATCAGTTGCAACTGGTACATTGTCCCCCCAACTTGAGTCAAGAAAGAAATTAGTTGAGACAAAATTTTGTTGCGCATCAGGAACATAATAATGCATACCTAAAATAGGGTTAGTTGAATATTCAAAACTTAGGTCTGCTGTGGCATTGGCAGCATTAACAATCAAAGAATAATCTGAATTTTTATGATTAAGCTTATTTTGCACTTTAGTTAAACTGTTTGAATTTCGCAGAGTATCAAGCATAACGGCTAACATACTAGTGGTGTTATGGTTAACCATAGTTCCACCTGATGGCATGCCATTATTGAGTTCAAGAAATATACCTGCTGCATTAATACAGCTAGGGCAATAAATTTCCCCGGCAATAGAAATAAATGCTGTTGCTACTTTATGCGGCTCTTTTAAAACTGTGACCGTTAAATATTTAGCCAATTGATCAAACGGTGGCGCATAATCATAATTACGTCCAATGAAAGCCCCTCCAGTTGTTGTTTGTTGCTGCGGCATAAATAAAAAGGCGCAGGCCTCTTGTGGCTTATCCGGGAGCAACTCACCTAATGTTTCCATCGCATTTAAAATCTTTACCTCATTCAAGGATAAGGCTGAACCTTGTGCCATTCCTTGCATAAAAACTTGATAACGTTCAGGAAAACGATTATACAGTAAGGAGGCTTGGGTTACAAGTTGTGAATAAGTTAAATGCTGTTGATCTATATAATAATCTTCTAAAATAAATAGTTCTTGTTTAAGTTGTGCCCTTAAACTTGCCCCATATTGCACACCCATTTGCCTTAAAGAACCAGATAAAACTAAAGTTGGAATATTGCCATAGTACAATTTAACTGCCGCATTATTGTCACTCTTGGCAATGGCATTTGCATAACTAAATAAACAACTCAACAAAATAAGCTTTAAAAAATTATAAAAACTCAAACGCATATTTAGCCTTTCAGGTGAATAAATTATTAACGCATAATTATCGGTTCAATATTTAGTTGAATTTGATATTGCTGATAAACTTTGTCTTGAATCATGGTTGCAAAATTGATAATTTCATTTTGTGTTGCCGCAGCATAATTAACCAGCACTAAGGCTTGCTTAGCATATACTCCAACATTACCCAATTTAAAACCCTTAAGCCCCAAATTATCAATTAACCAACCAGCTGAAACTTTGGAGCGATTGTTATCCAGTGGATAAACGGGTAAGTTAGGATAAAGTTGTTTTAACTGCATAACTTGAAAATTTTCCAGTATTGGATTATGAAAAAAACTGCCCACATTGCCAATAATCTTAGGATCAGGCAATTTCTGTTGACGAATACTAATTACAGCCTGACGTAAATCACTGGCAGTGAAATTAGTGATGGTTGCTAATTTCGTGGCTAAATCTCCATAACTGGTAACTAATTTAGCTTGAATCAATAATTTAAACACTACGCTTATTACTATAAACCTATTTGTGGTTTTAAAAATACTATGCCGATAACTAAATTGGCATTCACTATTACTAATGTGCTTAATACAATTATCCTGTAAATCAAATACTTCGACGCTAGCAATAAAATCTTTAACTTCAACCCCATAAGCACCAATATTTTGAATAGGAGTAGCTCCAACCGTACCAGGAATAAGGCTTAAATTTTCTAAACCATACCATTTATTATTAAGAGTAATCGCAACAAAATTATCCCAATTTTCTCCAGCTCTAACATTGACATAGTAAAAGTTATCATCTTGATTTAACATTTCAATGCCATACAAGCAATTATGAATAACATAGCCATTATACAATGGAGGTAATATAACATTACTTCCACCACCTAAAACAAAATAATTTAAATTATTGTTATGTAAAATAGTGGCTATAGTCTCAAGTTGACTAACATTATTTAAAATAATAAATTGTTTAGCTAAACTATCTAATCCAAAGGTATTTAGTGATTTAAGCGAATAATTATGTAAAATATGCATAAATTAATACCAAAGTGATGCAATCACTACCAACAATATAAATAGCAATAAAACTAGAAAATATCTATATAATGACCTTTGCCGTTTTTGCTCAGCAACATATTCATTTAACTCAGCTACCAAGCGATTTAATTCTTCATTTAAAATATTTTGTTTGCGTGGATCATCTTCTAATTTAGCCCTTAACCTAATATCATCGATTGATGCCATTAATGCTCTCAAATAATTTTTATTATTGATCGAGTCTACCGCTATTTGAGTTAATAACAAGTCTTGTAGAAAATCATTATTATCATGCATAATAATTCCTTGTTTAAATATTTAAATTATACTATTAATGGTATACAACAATGTATTTTTAATTTTAATTTTAATTTTAACTTGATAAATTAAAAATGTAATCTTGATTTAGCTGTTGCCATTCTGATATAATAGCACGTTTAAATTAGAGTTAATTATGCATTTTATCTAAGATTTACTAGCCTAATCTTATAAACTAATGTACTAAAAATATTGGCAAAACGTCGAAAATTAATATTTTATCCCTTTGCCCATAATTTGCGAGAAAGAAGCAGACATGAAGACAAATAGGCGCTGTTGAAATCCGAAATTATTTTAATTTATACGGCTAAAATTTTTTAAGCAACACGATTTTTTTAAAAATCAGTATTAATTTATTTAAAATTT
>JAPJMP010000123.1 GCA_026461645.1 Burkholderiales bacterium | reverse complement strand
TCTCCATATATAAAAATTTATTCAATATTATACATTATTGCACAATATTTAATATGCCCTTTTCGCCAAAAACAATAAATTAATATTTAATTACTATTTTAGTATATTCAAAGCGGCAATAGTCAGTGATAGAAACCATAAGTTTTGCAATTAATAACTCAGTGGCATAAACCAATTAATAGCAAAACATTCCAGTTTCTTGCTCAAATAATGGAATTAGATCCTCAGCGTAGACTTCACATATGTGTTTGATTATTTTAATGTTATTTAAATCTTGTGCATTAATAAAAGTATATTCATATAAATCTAATCCCATATTATAAGCAATAAGAACAATATTTATATTATTCTTTATTTTAATGTCTTTAGGCAAAAAACATTGCAATACAGGTTGGTGTTTATCATTGATGGTATAGTTTAATTTTACCCCTGTCATAGCAATAAACAAATTTCCTCCTAATTGGCTTAAAATAGTTTCAACTATTTGTTTGGCATATTTCTTTTCATTCATTTTTGTTCCCCCTCATAGTTCAACCGTAACATACTAGGCTGTTACGGTTTTATGCATACAATTAAAACGGAATATCTGGTGCTGCTTGAACTGACTCATTACTCATGCAATGAATATCCTCGTCATTACCAGGTTCTTGAAGCGCAACTTTGTTTAATAATTCAATAGAATTAGCAAACAGTCGCAAATTTCCAATTGGTTGGTTTTCTTTATTAATATATGCATTAACATTGGGATAACCATCAACCAACACTCGACTACCTTTGCGTGCATATGCAGTAACAATTTCAGCAAGTCTTCCATTACAACTAACTTCAACCCAATCTGTTTTTGGCATTTGTTTATTGCCAACTGATACGGCAACTGAAAAAACTGCAAAATGTACCCCATTTTGATCAAGCCTTAACTCTGGATCACGACCAATATTTCCAGTAATTGTTAAACGTTTCATAATATCTCCTTAAAAAATTAATAAACTAATTAAATACAAACTTGTTCTCTTCCTCCTTTTTATAAAATGTTACTTTATCCTTATTAATAAAACTGCTTTGCTAATAATTTGACTTTTATTAATAACTCCAAAATATCTTGAGTCGTATGATGTTTTAGTTTGTCCTAAAACAAAATATTGATCTTTCTGTAAATTAATCGTGGTATAAGGTAATGGAACTAAGCTAATATTATGAAAAGATTGTAGTGAAACAGAATTTGGTATAAGATTATTATTAATATAAATTCCGCGTGAACTAATTGTTATCTTATCTTTATAGCGGGCAACTATTTTTTTGATTAAGTAGGGTGTATTAAATTGACATTGATCTTTAACTTGCGGCAAACCTAATTGGTGCATAATGTGCGCATGCAGAGCATCATTTATGCAAAAGATAACAAATTCATTTATTTCAAAATTATTCGTCATATATGCTGCATAATAACCAGTTGGCAACGAAGCTGATGGGTTAAAATATATATGCATCCATAGTATAATACCCAAAACTATAACTCCCGATATTTTTACTAAATTATATTTATTGCGCATTGCTAATAACCTTTGCTACATAACCATTTGTTATTCCAGCACTAAAACTTCCGGTATTGTAAGCGCTAATAGCTTTATATAATGCTTCTTTGTTCGTTGCAGAATTGTTTAAAGCCTTAATATAATATTTATGCAGTATTTCACTTGCTATAAAGACATTTAAGCATGGATTTAACATATCCTGAGCCATGTACCCCAATTTATGAACATTTTTAATATTGATCTGAGTTAATCCAATATCAAAATTATAATTATTCTGTTCTAAAAAATTGACTATTGCTATCGCTGAATTTATATCCTTAGGCATGATATAGTGATGTTTTTTAGTATTCAATCCAATCACAAGATAATTACCCCTACTTTCAGTTTTAATAATCGCTTTCATGGTGTTTTGCGCAACTTTAATACTACAGCTAAGTAAAATAACATCTAAAATCATAACTTCTCTTTTGTATTGTCAAAATATTCAAGAACTATATCTTGATAAATATTATTTGCTACATCATAATTAACAATTTGACGTAAAGCAGTTACTTTCCTTGTTACTTTATTGGCAAATCCTAAATTGGTATTAACTCTTATGCTAATATTTTGAATTGCTATAATTCCATTTATGGTTAAACCAATTTCTTGACGATTAACTTTAATTCCTGGATGATCATTGATACAGTTTTCAAAACGATATAATGCCTCATGAACACTATTTGCATGAATAGTTGCCACTCCACCTGGATGACCAGTATTCCACGCCTTTAATAATGTATATGCTTCAGCACCTCTTATTTCACCCATAACTATACGCTCTGGTTTAAATCTTAGAGTTAAACGTAGCGCATCATACATTGAAAAAAATTCTCCAACAGTAAATGACAACGAATAGTTGGTATTAAATTTTAATTCTGGAACATCTTCTATAATAAGTATTCTTGTCGCCGGAAATATACGACCTATCTCCAACAATATTGCATTAGCTAATGTTGTTTTACCAGACCCAGTTCCACCCGCAATCAAGATATTAAATTTGCGCTTGATCCAATTAATTATGGTGTCATAGCATCCTTGTTCTAGTATTTCTTGGTGTAATAAATCAGTTAAAGATAAAACGTGGTTACTATGTTTACGAATACAAAATGCTGGATACGGCACTACTGGAGGGATAACTCCAGTAAATCTATGCCCATATTTGGGTATTTGACATTCTAAATATGGTGTTTTTACATGAATATGTTTACCTGTAATACTAGCTAAAACACTAATTATGGTTTCAACTTTTGAAAATTTCATGGTAACCAAGTTGCTAACAATAATTTTCTCTGGATAAGGAGTAAAATTTAATAATTGAAACTCATCATTGATGGTATCTTGTTTAATTGCTTGTTTATTTATATTTACTAGTCTTTGATTTATTGTTGCAATAATACTATCTAATGAATAATCAGAGTTATATTTATAATTTTCAATAATTTGATCCCTCAAATCAAACAGATTAACATCTTCTGTTTGTTCAACTACATTAATTCCAAAATAACAAATAATTAATAAACTTAGTTGTTCAATATTTTGCATATGATT
>JAPJMP010000122.1 GCA_026461645.1 Burkholderiales bacterium | reverse complement strand
TTGGTGAGTAAAATAGAAGATAGGCAAATATCACTAAAAGCATTGGTAATAAAAGCCCATGGATTATTTGAGTTAAATACGAAGCAGTTAGATATATGCGTTGAAATGCTATATTTAGTAAGCATTTCAATCAATATTACAAAATACACCTAACTGCTGAATCTAGGATTAACAAAATATCACAATTAAATTTATTGGAGCATGATTAATCTGGTGCATAAATGAGGGGGAAACTATAAATATTGGTTAGCGCAATTGTAAATGTTGACAATTAGTCAGCCTCTATATCTCAAGAGACAGCCATGTAATTTATCTTTTGATTTATATTTAGCAATGATTCAACAGATAAGAGAACAAACAAGCTCCTTGCGCTGCTGCTTTAGCGGTGTGTAATGCATTTATAATTTTAGTTGTTTGCGTTTTAATCTAAAAACTATATTTTAAAAATAAAATTATTCACCGCGCATATGTGGAAATAAAATTACATCACGAATAGAACTACTGTTTGTTAATAGCATAACTAATCTATCAATTCCGATACCTATACCTCCAGTATGTGGCATGCCATATTCTAGTGCGCGAATATAATCAAGATCAAAATGCATTGCTTCATCATCGCCAGCTTCTTTTTGCTCAACCTGCTTTTTAAATCTTTCAGCTTGATCTTCTGGATCATTCAATTCTGAATAGCCATTGGCTAACTCTCTTCCAGCTATAAACAATTCAAATCTTTCAGTAATATTAATGTTATTATCAGATTTACGTGCTAATGGCGATACATCAACTGGATAATCTATAATAAATGTTGGTTGTATTAATTTAGCTTCAGTAGTTTCTTCAAATAACTCTAACTGCAGAACACCCAACGAAGTATTATCCCCTAATTTTTTCTTAGCAATTTTAGCTAGTTCTTGGCTTAAAAAGTTGCTGTCATTTAAATTTTCTACTGTATATTGTGGATTATATTTAGCAATAGCTTCAACCATATTAAGCCGTGCAAAATTTGCATCTAAATCAATAATATTACCTTGGTACTCTACTTGCAAATTATTAATTGCTGCTATAGCCGCAGATTTTACTAGATTCTCAGTTAACTCCATCATTTTAATGTAATCAGCATAACTTTCATAACTCTCAAGCATAGTAAATTCAGGGTTATGTCGCGTTGATAAACCTTCATTTCTAAAATTACGATTGATTTCAAAAACACGATTAAAACCACCAACAATTAGGCGTTTTAAATATAATTCCGGAGCCACTCGTAAATATAACGGCATATCCAGAGCATTATGATGAGTAATAAATGGTTTTGCCGTAGCCCCACCCGGAATAACATGCATCATTGGTGTTTCTACTTCACAATAATCTTGATTAATTAAATTATTCCTTAATGATTGAATTATTTTTGCTCGAGTTACAAAAATATCTCTTGAATCTTTATTCATAATCAGATCTACATAACGCTGCCGGTATCTTTGCTCAGTATCAACCAATCCATGAAATTTTTCCGGTAGCGGGCGCAAACTTTTACTAATTAGTTCTAAATGACTAACGTTAATGGTCAATTCATTAGTTTTAGTTCTAAATAACGCTCCTTTAACCCCGATAATATCACCAATATCATAATGTTTAAAATTTGCATAATCATCTTCACCAATTTGACTTACATTCACATATATCTGAATTTTTATATGTCCGTCTTGCAAGGTTGCAAATGACCCCTTACCCATAATACGCTTTAACATCATTCTGCCAGCGACAGCTACAATAATTTGTGAATTAGTTAATTGTTCATAACTATAATCAGCATATTCGGCATAAATTTTTGCTGCAGTGATATTCGGCCTAAATGTATTGGGAAAAGCCTTATTTTTCTGTCTAATTTGCGCTAATTTTTCTTTACGTTCTTTAATTATATGATTTTCATCAATATTTATTTCTGAAATTTGCTCACTCATTTCAACGCTTTCCTCATATACATTGCCTTATTGACGTTCAATAATTGTGTGAATCACACCATTTTGATTTTTTTGCTCAATTAATTTATGCCCAGTTTTTTTACAAAAGTCTTGTAAATCCTTCATTGATGCTGGGTCGGTGGTAATTACTTTTATTTGTGCACCAGTCTCAACATTAGATAGCATCTTTTTAGTTTTTAAAACCGGAAGTGGACAATTAAGTCCAGTTAAGTCAAGTCTAATCATAATTTATTTTACCAATTTTAACCCGTTATTTTGGCTCTCAGAGTTTGTTGAACTAGGTTCAGGCTCTTTGACTTGGCTAAATTCCATTCCCTCACCGTTTTCTTTAGCAAATACAGCCATTACATTGGCAACTGGAATTGAAATTGCATTTGAATTACCCTGAAATCTTGCATTGAAACTAATATACTCGTTATCCATTAGCAAATCTTTTATTGCATCATTGCTAATATTTAACACAATTTGATTATTTTGCACATATTGCAACGGTACCACAACTTTGTCATCAACTTTAGCCACAAGATAAGGAGTTAAATTATTGTCAATACACCATTCATAAATTGCTCTAATGAAATACGGCTGTTGGCTTATCATGAACGCATTCCTCGCTCTGATGGTGTTAATGATGCACTAAAATCTTCTGTTGCAAAATGTTTATTGGCATATTTTAACATTGCATTCCATGATGGTTTAGTAACTATTTCATAATATTCTAAGCGCCACAATAATGGCAAAACTGAGGCATCCAATAAAGTAAAATTATTTCCAAACATAAAATCTACTTTTTTATTTTGGTTAAACAATTGAGAAATTCCATCAATTCCAGAAATAATAAATTTTTTAACTCGCTCCAAATCTTTTTTCATTTTTTTGTCTTTAAAATTAATTAAATCTAAAGTCCTTAAATGAATAAATAATTCCCGATCAAAATGATGCATTAGCATACGTAAGCGAGCTTTTTCCGCTGGTTCAATCGGCATTAATTGTGGATGAGGAAACCTTTCATCGATATATTCACAAATAATATTTGGATCAGTTAAAACCACATCCTTTTTTTTATTATTTCTATCAATATCATCAACCAACACTGGTGTTTCATTATATGGGTTTAACATCATTAAATCTTGACGCATATTAATATTCACATCAATAATTTTAAAATCCATTTCTTTTTTATTTAGCACCACCCTAGCTCGATGTGAAAAAGGACACCGTGAATCAGAATATAAATGTATCATTTAATATGACTTTCAAAAATTTACAAAGGGATTTATTATAACATTATTAATACAATATGTCAAACATTAGTTGCTCAACATATTGATATACATGAATATTTAGCACAAAGCATGTTCTATTCTATTTAATGCAGTTTCTAACTCTTGCATATTAGTTGCGTATGAAATACGCATATGATTATCTAATCCAAAAGCGCTTCCTGGTACTCCTGCTACTAAATAATTATTTAATAAATAATTAGAAAATGCTAAATCGTTTTTCTGATTAATTTTACCGGCTGTATATAAGTTATTAATTGCTTCACTACAGTCAAAAAAACTATAAAACGCCCCCTGAGCTGGTAAACATTTAATTCCTTTGATTTTGTTTAAACGTGTAACCACATACTCATGCCGTTTCTGAAAAGATTCCTTCATCATTAAAATACTAGAAAAGTCCCCATTTAAAGCTTCAGTAGCTGCAGCCTGAGCTATAGAACAAGGATTAGAAGTTGATTGTGATTGAATCGTTTCCATCGCCTTTATCAATTTGCTATCTTTACTTGCTGCATATCCTATTCTCCAGCCAGTCATGGCATATGCTTTGGAAACTCCATTAATTATAACTATCCGATTTAATAATTCAGGAGCAACATTTGCTATATTTACAAACTTGGCATCACCAAATAAAATATGTTCATATATATCATCGGTAATTATATAAACTTGCGGGTAAGAAATAAGTATATCTGCCAACGCGCGCAATTCTTGGGCAGTATAAACCATACCGGTTGGATTACTTGGACTATTGAGAATTATTGCTTTAGTTTTATTATTTAAAGCCTGTTTTAACGCATTTGGAGTGATTTTATAATTAGTTGCAATTGTACAATCAACAATAACTGGTTTACCATCAGCCAACAAAACCATATCCGGATATGACACCCAATATGGTGCAGGGATTATCACTTCATCACCTTCACCGATTAAAGCTTGCAATAGATTATAAATACTGTGCTTGCCACCAGCTGATACAATAACTTCACTTGTTGTATATTCAAGATTATTATCGCGTCTAAATTTTGCCACTATTGCCTGTTTTAATTCAATAGTACCGCCAGCAGCAGTATACTTAGTTTTACCGTCTATGATAGCTGTGATTGCTGCTTTTTTAATATGTTCAGGAGTATCAAAGTCTGGCTCTCCTGCAGCAAGAATAATTACATCTGAACCCTCTCTTTTTAATTTTTGCGCCAAAGTCATTACTGCAATAGTTGGTGACTCTTTAATTAATGACATACGTTGAGATAAACTCATTTATTTTCAATCCCTTATAAACACAATTAACTTTGTTTCTTCTTTTTCTTTCTTTTTTTATACTGCATCAACGCCAACTGATTACCGATTAAACTCTCTAACTCTTCTAATAGTATTTGTTTATTGCTATTTTCTTGTAAATATTTATTCCACCAAGTGAAAATATTAGTATCTACTTGTTGAAATTCATGGCGCATTGTATACAAATGCCATGCTTGTCTGAATCTTGAATCTAAAACAGTTTTTGCCACATTTTTCGGTTGTGGTATCTCTAACTTAATTTGTAAAGTCCACACATCCTTAACAGCATAAAATATATTTTTAGTAACACCTAATAAATTAATAAATGCTGCATGCTGTTCAATGCTTGCAATTAAAGCATTATATTTGGTCATTCCATTTTTATAATTATTACTATAATCTTCCTCAACCATGCTCCATAACAATCCTGAGAAAATAAAAATAATTGAAACATCATTTGTCTCTTTTAATCTATTATCAGTTTTTTCTAAGATTTTAAGTGCAAACGCATCGGCTTCATGTTTAAAAAATAATTTATCAAATAATGGGAATACTTTATAAGGTAATCTAATCTCTCGTAGTGCGTTAATGCATTTTAATGACTCTCCCGAGAGACATATTTTTAACATTTCTTCGTACATTCGCCACTTATTCTCATTGCATAATAATTGTTTAAATTTAGCAAATGGCGCCGCTGACTTTTTTTCAATCTGAAGACCGAGTTTCACGGCTAAACGAATTGCACGCAAAATTCTAACAGGATCTTCAGTATATCTTTCCTTTGGGTCACCAATAATTCGCAAAGTCTTATTTTTTACATCTTCAATTCCATGGGTATAATCAATAATAATTTCTTTAATTGGATCATAAAAGAGCGAATTTATGGTAAAATCTCGTCTAAAAGCATCTTCTTCTTGCGTACCATAATTATTATCTTCAACTATTTTACCGTGTTCATTTAAATTATGTTTATGTACTTTTGAGCTTCTATATGTCGATATTTCAATTATATGTCTTTCAATTATTGGCCTATTGTTAATAATTTTTTCTGGATTGATATTATCAAATAAAACATGCACAATTTTAAATCGTCTGCCGATTATTACTGAGTTGCGGCGAAATATTTTTCTTACAGCCTCAGGCTTAGCATTTGTAACGACATCAAAATCTTTTGGCGTTTTACCTAATAAAATATCCCGTATACCACCACCAACGATATAACCATCATAATTATTTTTTTGTAATTGTTCAATTACAAACAAAGCATCATGACTTATTTTAGTGTTTGACACGCCAAGAGATGATGCTGCAATTATTTTTTTAGTCATAAATCCAGGTCTCTATTTATATAAATTTTGTTCTAATCTTGCTACTGGACTACTGCCTAAATATTTTACTTAAAATTGTAAAATAAGTCTCACTAAGAGATAACAAATCACCGCTGGGAATATTTTCATTTATGTGGTGAATATATTTATTGGTCAAGCCAAACTCCACCAATTCATCACACACATCAACCAAGAATCTTCCATCTGAAGTACCACCGTCAGTAGCTAATACCGCTGATTTATTGAGCACTTCTTGAATTGATTCTTCAACTGTTTTCACTAAAAATTTTTTACCAGTAAAGAAAGGTACTGCTGAATTACTCCAACTAATATTGTATTTTAAGTTATTTTGCTCTAAAATTGCAATAACTTTTTTTTGCAAAGCTTCAACTGTTTGCATATTATTATAGCGAATATTAAAAGTCGCAGTTAGTTTACCTGGAACTACATTTGTCACCCCTAGTCCGGCATTTAAATTAGAAAACTGTAGTTCCGTTGCCGGAAAATGTTCATTGCCACGATCAAACTCTAAAGTTGATAATTGTAGCAATGCTGGTGCAAATAAATGAATTGGGTTTTGCAATAAACGTGGATATGCAATATGACCTTGTACTCCATTAATCTCTATGCGTGCATTGAGTGATCCTCTGCGTCCAATTTTTACCATATCTCCTAAATTATTAACGGAAGTTGGTTCGCCTAACAGACAGTAATCAATTTTTATTTTTTGTTCTTGCAAATATTTCACGATTACTGGAGTGCCATCAATTCCGCTAGCTTCTTCATCAGATGTAATTAAAAACATTATTGAACCAGGAAAGTTTGGTTTTTCCTGTAAAAATTTTTTACTAGCAATTAAAAAGCTAGCTATAGCACCCTTCATATCTGCAATTCCACGTCCATATAAACTGCCGTCTTTGAAGGTTAATGTAAATGGGTCAAAAAACCATTTGCTTAATTCGCCAATTGGCACCACATCAACATGCCCAGCAAAAGCAAAAACTGGTCCTGTATTCCCTATTTGTGCAATTAGGTTGGCTGTATCATTTTGATCTAATCTAATTGTTGAAAAGTTTAATTCGGTTAAATAGTTTTCAATAAAATCAATACTCCCATCTTGCTCTGGACTAATTGATTGGTATGCAACAAGCTCTGCGGCTAATTCTAAAAGTTCACTTTGCATCTACATTTACCTCACCATATAATTTATTAATTAATTACTTTTATCATTATAACATTTTTTTTGAAATAAATTTTTTTACCACATTCAGCCAACTAAATACTATACA
>JAPJMP010000014.1 GCA_026461645.1 Burkholderiales bacterium | reverse complement strand
TCTAATATTGTCATCTTTATTGCTCCTATGCTTATTGATATAAGCATTAGTATACTATAAATCTTATAGCATTATCTACTAGGAGCGGATTGCCGTGATTATGATATAATATGTAAGTATAATTGCAGTTAATTATGCCGTATATTATATTGACTTAAAATAAAAACTGTGACTGGCATAAATTTAATGGGTTTACTGATGAACAAGTGCCTTTCCCTTTAGTTTTTTATAAAAACAATGAAACGCATTTATTAAATACTTTAATGGAAAGAATTCATATTGAATGCTTAACTGGTGATGTATTTAATTCTGAACAATAAATAAAATGCTTAAACATGTGGGTTAATTATTTATTCGCATCAATAAGGACGGAGAATTGAGTTATATAAACAATATTTATATATTACAAAGACTATGATAAAATACATTTGAAGTATATAATTTATCAGAATCTAAAGATGATTTAAGAAATTATAAGTGTACGACCCAAACTTTAAATTTGCTAGGGGTGGACACAATTAAATTGCTATTTTATAATCCTAAAAAATTTAAACAATTGGCTTTATGTAGTATAATAATTCAACAATTGGTTTTAACTGAGAGATATCTCAAGCGCTATAATAAAAGTTATTTACTTACAAAAAATAAAAGTTGGGCATAGCTTTAATGTTTAGAAGAGAAAATTAACCACAGCGTTTTTATAATTTGGTTATCTAATAAAACATAATAAAGATAAAGGTGGGATTGTATGGTTGAGAATGAAAAACAGTTTGAAATTGAATTATTTAGAGAAGACATGAAGTTTTCAGTAGCTCATTTTACAATTTTTTCAGAAACTAATAGAGAATTGTTACATGGGCATAATTATCGTTTGCATGTTACTATAAGCGCATACGCTAATGATAATGATATGGTATTTGATTATAGATGGTATCGAGATAAATTATTACAATTATGTCGAAGTCTTGATGGTCATTGCTTAATGCCAGCTTTATCAAAATATTTAAAATATAAACAAACAAAAGACGAGTATGAGTTTTTATTCACTAATCAAAGAATTATTTTACCTAAAGCTGATGTTTTATTAATGCCATTAAAAAATATTACAACAGAGTCTTTGGCTGAATGGTTTTTAGATAAAATATGCAACGAAATTATCGAGCCTGAAAATAAATTTATTAATGTAGTATCTACCAAAATATCCAGTTATTCAGGACAATATGCGCGTATCAGTAGAAAAATATCTTGAGGTTTAATAAATTATGCAAAAAATTGCAATTATTACTGGTGGAAGTAGTGGTATAGGTAAAGAGACAGTACAACTGTTTTTGAGTAATAACTGGAATGTGATAAGTTTATCTAGATCAGCTTGCAATATTGCTAATGTATTAGACATACAGGTAGATTTTTCGGATGAGAATTTTTTAGATAAACTAAAAGTATTGCTATCAGATCAACTGAATAATGCTAGTTTAATAACAATAATTCATAATTCTTGCGCTTATTATTCCGGAACTATTGATAATGTAAATATACAAGAGTTAAATAAAGCTTGGTTAGTAAATATAATCGCTCCGATAAAAATTAATCAATTAGTAATACCGCATATGCAACCTGGTTCAAGCATAATATACATAGGTTCTACACTTTCTGAAATGGCGGTTAAAAATAGTGCACCGTACGTTATAAGCAAGCATGCAGTGGTTGGATTAATGCGCTCTACATGTCAAGATATAAGCACCATTGGAATCCATACATGCTGTATTTGCCCAGGTTTTACCGACACTAAAATGTTAAAAGAACACTTAACTAAAACAGGTAGATCTTTAAATGAAATTGCAGATTACATTACGATGAATAGATTAATCAAACCACAAGAAATTGCAGATTTTATTTGGCATTGTTCAAATAATCCAATTTTAAATGGTTCTGTGTTACATGCAAATTTAGGTTTTATAAATAGATAGGGGCATAGCGATGATTAATAATATTGTTATAGATAGTAGTGCTCAAAGACGTGCATTAGAATCAATCAAAACTAGCATAAAAAATAATGATGATATCATTTATCTTGATGCTGATTGTTATTTTACAAAAGGAAATCCAGGAAAATCTACCGGCGAGATCTTACGAGATAAAAATTTAGAAGAGGAAACTGTAAGATGGATGAATTCGAAAACCAGCTTTATCAAACTTATGGAACGATATAAAAACCATTACCCAAGTTTGATTTATCTGGACTGGCCAGAACACTATGCCACAAGATTTATTTCATTAAAAGGTGTCGCAGCAGAGGGGAATAATATATTTATGTTTTTCCCAGGAGTATTAGGTATTACATCTAGTAAAATAGAAGATTATTTTGGTTTAGAATTTATCGATGTGTGGGTTTCAGTTTTTGATGAAATTGTTTTTCCTTGTATGCGTAAAGTATTTGATAAAAAATCTCAAACCGAGTTATATGCACGATTAAGACCACTTTTAGAAAAAACAATATATTTAGCAGCTGTTTTTCATGAAATTGGACACAGATGCAGTTGTTGGAAAATATCACCTGAAAAAGATGCTAGAGTTCAAATTAACAAATTTCACACAGACGTTACTGGTGAATTAGCAACAGATATAATTTTAGTAAATTTCTTGAAGGAGTTTAAAGAAATACAATATTTTGTGTTTTTGCAAAGGTTATTTTGGTTTGGCAGGTTTGGGTTTAAAGAAAACTTTGAGCATGGAAATTTAAATGAAGATAATGATACTTGGATTGGTGCCTACTTATGGAATCATTTTATCAATACTCAAGTATTAATAAAAAATAAAGATGATAGTTGGCATATAAATTTCGATTCATTAGACGCTAGCTTTAATAAAATACTTGTAGAAATTGAAAATCTCGGAATTAAAGTGGTTGAAACAAGAGATAATCAAGACAATATTATTAAAGAATGGATGATGGATAGAGTTGAGT
>JAPJMP010000121.1 GCA_026461645.1 Burkholderiales bacterium | reverse complement strand
ATTGTATTATATTTATCTCACAAAATTAAATTATCATTTATTGATGAGGTTAATCATGTTAAAAATATTATTATCTAACGACCGCGGTTTTACACAATTAAATTGGCTTAAAAGTAAACATAGTTTTTCTTTTGCAGATTATTATAATCCTAATTATGTGCATTTTGATGCACTACGTGTCTTAAATGAAGATTTTATTACCCCTAATTCTGGTTTTGCTACCCATCAACACAATAATATGGAAATTATCACTTACCTTATTCAAGGCGAATTAACGCATAAAGACAGTTTAAATAACACCACAGTTTTACATTCAGGTGATGTGCAATTATTGAGTGCTGGCAGCGGCATTACACATAGTGCTTTCAATTATTCGCCCAATTTAACTCATTTGTTACAAATATGGATAATTCCTAATGAAAAAGATTCAGCACCATTTCATCAGCAAAAAAACTTTGCCAATAAAATTCATGAAAATAGTTTCACCAAAATAGCTTCTTATCTTCCCGCCGAGGACACTTTACCAATTAAACAAAACGCCGAAATTTACATCGCAAAATTTAAGCAAGACACCAATACTATTTTTAATACTGATCATAAGCATAATATTTATATTCATATTATTAATGGAGATGTTAGTATTAATAATTCTCATTTATCCATTGGCGATGGAGCAAGTATTAGTAATGAAAGCACCTTAAGTTTTAGTTTTAAGGCTAATACTGAATTTTTACTTTTTAAGTTTAATTAATATGCTATTTGAAGTGATTGTAACAAATGTTGCTGAGGCTATTTTAGCCCAACAATATGGTGCCGATAGACTGGAGTTAATTCACTCTTTCGCTAACGGTGGTCTATCTCCAGATAAACAATTAGCGCAAGAAGTATGTGAAGCCGTTAACATTCCAGTAAATATTATGGTTAGACCTCATGCCTATAGTTTCACTTATGATAGTCATGCGGTTAAAAAAATAATAGCCGAAATTGATTTTTTGCGCGAGCATACTAAGACCAATGCTATTGTTTTTGGCGCTTTAAATTCGGATAAAACTATTGATCATAATTTATTAAAATTAGTCATTGCAACTAAAGGCAAATTAGGCTTAACTTTTCATCGAGCCATTGATGAGTCGGAAAATGTAATTGAAGCTTGTTCGTCTATTTTAAATTATCCACAGGTAGAAAGAATTTTAACTTCAGGTGGTGGCAAAACTATAATCGAAGGTTTAGCTAATTTGAAAAAAATGGTAAATTTAACCCAAAATTGTGCTTGTCAAATTTTGCCTGGCAGTGGCATTACTCTGGATAATATTAAATTGTTATTCGCAACTATAACTGTTGCTGAAGTGCACATTGGAACAGGAGTTAGGAGCAATAGTCAATTAGATAATTTAAAATTTATGCAGTTTAAACAAATAGCCAACAACTATTAATAAATTATTTAAAAGTTAAGCCAGGAGGATTGAGTTAAGAATATTGCTATTTTTCATCTACTATCAGCAGAAATATAGCGGTAATAATTTTGCTGTTATATTTTAACTGCATACTTGGTCTCAACATAATTATTTACTATTTGTTTAAACTCATCTACTATATTTTCGCCCTTTAATGTTATGGCTCTAACCCCATCAATAAATACTGGAGCAACTGGTGATTCATCACGACCGGGTAAACTAATTCCGATATTTGCTAATTTTGATTCCCCTGGTCCGTTTACTACACACCCCATAACTGCTATTTTCATTGCCTCCACTCCTGGATATATTTTTTTCCATTGTGGCATTTGCGTGCGTAAATAAAGCTGTATATCTTGGGCTAATTTCTGAAAATAATCACTTGATGTTCTTCCACAACCAGGACATGATGTCACCACTGGAGTAAATGCTCTTAAATTTAATGCTTGTAATATTTCCTGAGCCACCAATACTTCATTAGTTCTAGCTCCACCTGGATCAGGCGTTAAGGATACACGAATAGTATCACCAATCCCCATTTGTAATAAATTAGCCATTGCTGCAGTTGATGCAACTATGCCTTTTATTCCCATACCAGCCTCAGTTAAACCCAAATGCAAAGCAAAATCACATTTTGTTGCTAATTTTTGATATACCGTGATTAGATCTTGCACTAAACTAACTTTGCAGGAAATAATAATTTTATTTGAAGTCAAACCTAGTTGAATTGCATCTTCAGCACTTTGTAAAGCAGATTGAATCAATGCTTCTTGCATAATTTTATTTGCTTCTAGTGGTTGACTAAGTTTAGAATTTGCATCCATCATTTGAGCTAATAATTGCTGGTCTAAAGACCCCCAATTAACCCCAATACGAATTGGTTTATTATATTTCATTGCCATTTTAATCATATATGCAAATTGTTCATTCTTTTTACTGCCACGACCAACATTGCCAGGATTAATACGGTATTTATCTAAATATTGTGCACAAGAAGGAACATTTTCTAATATTTTATGCCCATTAAAATGAAAATCGCCAACAATTGGAACATTAATTCCATTATCAAGCAATCTAGCCTTAATCTCAGCAATAGCTTGCCCTGCTTCGATGGTATTAACCGTTACGCGAACTATTTCAGAACCTGCATTATATAAATCAGTAATTTGGGCTACAGTTGCAATCACATCTTCAGTATTAGTATCAGTCATGGATTGAACTACAATTGGATTATCACCGCCGAGTATAATATTTCCAACCTTAACCGCCTGCGATTTTCGGCGAACTACATTATTCATGGACTTATCCTTCTTTGGTATATTAACTAATTGGTTTAAGTATGTACTTACTCCATTTTTCTTGACGCTTAGTTTTATCTTTAACCTTACCCACCAACTGACCGCATGCCGCATCAATATCTTCACCCCTGGTTTTCCTTATAGTGGTGACATAACCTGCAGTGTGTAACACCTTTTGAAAGCGCATAATTTGGTTTCTACTTGAACTTTCAAAACCGGAATTGGGAAAAGGATTAAAGGGAATTAAATTAAACTTACATTCAACATTTTTTACTAACTGTGTCAATTCATGCGCATGTTCTAGACTATCATTAACATCTTTTAGCATTACATATTCAAAAGTAACGTAATCTTTAGGTGAGCTAACTAGATAATCCTTACATGCTTGAATTAACTGTTCAATAGGATATTTTTTATTTAACGGAATTATTTTATCCCGTACTGCATTATTTGAAGCATGTAAACTAATGGCTAGCGCTACCGGACAATCATTTTTTAACCGCTCTATCCATGGAACCATGCCACTAGTTGACAGTGTTAGTTTTTTTTTGGATAGATTGTACGCATTATCATCCAGCATTATTTTCATTGCACTAATTACATTGGTATAATTGGCCAATGGTTCCCCCATGCCCATCATTACAACATTTGTAATGATTTTACCATCTTTAGGATTATGGCCAAGGCGTTTATTCGCCCACCATAATTGTCCAACAATTTCACCAGCACTTAAGTTACGATTGAACCCTTGTCTACCTGTAGAACAAAACTGACATTCAAGAGCACAACCAACTTGCGAAGACACACATAAAGTACCACGGTCATTTTCTGGAATAAAAACCGTTTCAATTTTATTGTTATCATCAACCTGAAGCACCCATTTAATTACACCATCACTAGCTTTATTTTCAGCAACTAAACTAGGCACCCTAATTTCAGCTAATTCGTGTAATTTAGCGCGTAATGATTTAGCAATATCTGTCATAAGCTCGAAATCAGCAACGCCATATAAATGCATCCATCTAAAAACCTGCCGAGCACGAAATTTTTGCTCATCAATACTTGCAAAATATTCAATTAAATCATCAAGACTATAATTTAAAAGATTTACCTTAGACAATATATACTCTTTTCTACATTAAAATTAACGTGTACGATTATGTAATTCAGTTGCTGCAAAAAAATATCCAATTTCAACCATTGCATTAGCTACACTATCTGAACCATGTACAGCATTTTCATCTATACTTGCAGCAAAAGCAGCACGAATTGTTCCAGCCTTAGCATCCTTAGGGTTAGTAGCCCCCATAATTTCCCGATGTTTATCAACGGCATTAACACCTTCAAGCACTTGAATCATCACTGGGCCTGAAATCATAAAACTCACTAAATCTTTATAAAATGGACGGTCTTTATGTATAATATAAAATCCCTCAGCTTCAGCTTTAGTTAAATGCTTCATTTTAGCAGCAACAACACGTAATCCGTTATCTTCAAAGCAGGTATAAATTTTACCAATTACATTTTTAGCTACTGCATCTGGTTTAATAATTGATAAGGTTCTTTGTACTGTCATTTTATTCTCCTATTTTATATAAATATTTTTATTATTGCAAGGCGCTATTATACTATAAAAAGACTATTTCTTGCTATAATGATAAAAGTCACATGCTATACCATTTTTAGCAATAATATGTTCTACACTAACTTCTTGCCAGTTGCTATAATTAATAACAGGGAAAAAAGTATCAGCATTATTAACTGCCATATTAACCATAGTTAAATATAAATTATTGGCCATATCTATCGTTTGCTTAAAAATCTCGGCTCCACCAATGATAAATATTTGTTTTTCAGCGCTATTGGCTTTAAAAGCAGCATTTAAATCATGAAACACCTCAACTCCACTTGCGTTCCATTCTCTATTATTGGTAATTACAATGTTTTTTCTTCCAGGAAGAACTTTACCAATTGATTCAAAAGTTTTTCGCCCCATTAAAATTGGATAATTCATGGTAATCTGTTTAAAATGCTGTAAATCTTCTGATATATGCCAAGGTAATTGGTTATTAACACCAATGACGCGGTCGTAATTCATAGCGACGATAAGTGAAATTTGCATAATATTAATTAATCCGTGTACAAATAAAAATATATTTTACCATAATAAAATTAAACAATATTGGATAATACAATTTGTACTTTTTTAAATATATGCTATAATAAAATTTTAAGGCAAGGGATTAAAACATGAATTTTAAATTGTTATCGCATCAAGAGCAGGAATTTGAATTAGCTAAGCTAAATAGTCCGTTGGTACTATTTTTTTATCCCAAGGACAATACGCCAGGATGTACTATAGAGAACCAGGATTTTGCGAGATTGTATGGTGACTTTAAACAATTAGGCTATGAATTAGTTGGCATTTCAAGAGACAATATAAAATCTCACTGCAATTTTGTAGCTAAATTTAATTTGCCATTTTTATTACTATCTGATGTGAATGAAGAAGTTTGTAATTTATTTAATGTTATAAAAGATAAAAACATGTATGGCAAAAAAGTAAGAGGGATTGAAAGAAGCACTTTTCTAATTGATTTCAATAAAAATATAATCAAAGAGTGGCGTAAAGTTTCAGCTACTAATCACGCTCAAGAAGTACTAGAATTTATTCAAAATTTGAAAACATGATTTAATCGTAAATGTTTATTTATGGCAGCATTGCACTATACTTGTGTATAAGAAAAATTTTTGCGTTGAATAGCGTATAAACCGACAGGTTTGTTAACACCTTTTAATTCAAACATTCCCAGGTATTTAAACATGTAATTATATTCATTTAGATTTAAATAATTATATAATTCATTTGAAATTAAAAAATTTTGTTCTAAGTCTTTACATTTTGCAATTATTCGTGAGGTAATATTTAAAGTGTCGCCAATAAAGGTGGTTTCAATGTGATGGTAATATCCAATATTATATAATGAGCCCAGTTGTCAATACCAAATTTAATCATTTCATAGAAATAATTTCATAATTACGCAGCATCCTTTGACTTTACTGCATTTATATCT
>JAPJMP010000120.1 GCA_026461645.1 Burkholderiales bacterium | reverse complement strand
TGGTTTTCTAGTCCATTAATTCAGTGGTCAACTTTAGTTAATTCAGTGGTCACCAAAAAAGTTAACTGGTTGGTCACTTTCGAGTTAATTACGCACCTATGCCACGTATCAAACCAGATGCAAGGTATTTTTTTATTCCTTCAATGCTGTTAGGTACTGACATTTTGATACTATCAGCTTTTAATTGATAACCATGATTACGGTCATATATCCATACCCCCATGGCTTCAATATCCTCACCAGCCATAACCTGCGTGGCATTGCCAATAACCGTAATTGGGTCTCGCTTATTTTTAACTGTCACACGCAACACACAAAAACCATTTTCAGAATTATGATATGTTACACGTTCCACTGATCCGTAAATTTTTGTGCGCTGTTCCATGATCTAATCTTCTAACTCATCATAGTTATTGCATTTATTATGATCATACCGTAGAATTTGATTTAAAACACTATTAGCAACATCAAGACGAATCCCTTTGCTGATAAGCTTATCTATATTTTGTATTGAATATCCTGAGCTGTAATCAGCACCTTGTGGCGTATATAATAATTTATTTCTTAATGAGGCAAATGAATACCCATAGCCCATATCATATTTGCGTCCAATTTCGCGGTTTAAGGTTTCTGTAGCTGCATTGGTAATTCTATTGTACACAAAGTAATTAAAAATCTCTGCTTGCCAATTTTGCATAGCAGTAATTAAATCTTTAAAATAAAATTTAGCTTCATCGTCAAGTGAAGCCAAGAAATCTTGATAAATTTCACTAGCCTCATTTTTTGTTTCCATATCCCAAAATGAGTTAAATTGTTCTTTTGCAGCCCAAAGCTTTTTAAGTAATGGGAATCTATCTAATAAATCCATGAGCCTCTGCATTGACTTAATGTCTAAGCGCTCAATATTCATCAGTATTAATTTGCGGTCATCTTTTAAAGCTAACTTTTCTCTTTGAGTAAGCCCGCGACGCACATGTTTTCGTGCAGACTCTAGCGCATTTGTTGCCATTCTTTGCACATGAAATCGATCTGCAACAATAATAGCGTTAGGCATGTTTTGTTTGACCATTTGCTTATACGGTAACCATAAATCCATGCAAACTAGTTTTACACTGGCAAGTTGATCTTTATATTCCTCACAAAATTTAGTAAGGCTTGATTTTTTGCGACTTTCCAAAAAATCAAATAAAAGGTTTTCCTGCAAATTACTAATCGTACAACGGTATTCACCACCCAAGTGTACCTCATCAATTCCCATCACACTTGGTAACTGACGCTCTACTTTATCATTTATGCTTGCGATATACTCATTAAATATATTTCTAACTGTTTTCTCATCAACACCATGTGTTTGTGCTACTTGTACAAAAGACTGTTTAAATGAAGCATTTAAAATAGATTTTACACAACTAATTGTCACGTGCCGTCTTTCATCAATAAATGATAGCGGCGTATAAAATGTTTTAGTACAATTCAAGCATTGAAGCCGATATCTTTGAATAATTAATAATACAGGCTTATTTCCATAAGGAGCATCTCTAAGGCTAATAGTCTTATTAGCATGGTTCTTTAACTTAGTTGATTCGCAATAAGGGCAAAAGTAATTTTCTTTATCTCTAACTGTAGCCTCAACTACAAACCCAGCTTCGTACTCTTTAGTGTCAAGTATCTTAATTTCAGAATAATGCATGCTATTATCTATTGTTATTTCCTGGGAACTTCATTTCATCAAAGAGCTCATATATTTTTGATAATACTAACCCTTTAATCTTACGTCCTAAAATTGAATCTTCTTGCTCTAGTGCGTGATTATTAATGATCTGGTTGTTGCTACTATTTTCAAATATGACACCTTCATAAATGTCACTCACAAGAGGACTCACCATTAAATCAGCTGGAGTATTGTTCTGCACTCTCTCTTGGATCTTCTCGTTATCTACCATCTTGGCGGCTGCATTATTAACAAATGCCACTATATCTGACTGTTTAATCTCTGCGCCATATGTTTCATTGATTAACGCGATAATCTCATCTAAAATAGCTCGGCTAGGGTCTTGTACCGAGGCTGAAATAACTTGCTGGATAGGCCTAAGCTTTAATTTATCATCAATGCTAATACTAGTTGTGCCTTCATCTTTGACTTGCACTTTAATGAGCTTGATTTGTTCTAAAATTTGTTTTTCATTCTCAATTGGTATTTCTGACTTTAATAGTCTAGTCAAATAGCCATAAAACACATAGCGTTTATGTAGCTCTGTATCTTGATAATCAAAAATCTGTGACATAAAATCATACATACGACGATATCGTCCACACTGATTAATGAAATCTTTCATTTCAAATAATTTAACTTTAATTTCGTTCAATCGTTGCTGGATTTTATCAATTTCAAATGCATCTTTTAAGAATGTTTTTTTATTAACCAGGCTTTGATAATCTGATTTTAGCTTAGTCTGTACTGCGCTAAAACGCTTGATGCTTGGAGCTAATGCAACCATTATTTGATCAGGTTTATTACTGATGTAATTAGCTTGAATTACATTTTCTACATCATCTTGATAATAGACATGCTCTCCTGTAAGTAAAGTAAATTCATCAAGCTTTATCTGACAATCATCAATTAAATTAGGATCCGTTACATCCTCTATTTCAGCATCTTGATAATAAAGACTAAATGATTTTTTTATGTCAGCTGGATCATTTACAAAATCTAAAATATAAGTTTTATTTTTTACGTGGATTTGTCCATCTTTATTCAATGTACAGGTCCGATTCAAGCGTGATAGTGTTTGTACCGCCGCTACACCAGAGAGCTTTTTATCAACATACATCCCACACAATAAAGGCTCATCAAAACCAGTTTGGAATTTATTAGCTACTACTAGACAATGCCAATCAGTGAATTTATTACCATCTTCAGCAGTTAATGCACTCGATAAATCCCTCCCTTTTAACACAGGGTTTAACCCGTTTTCATCAAACTCTTTATCACCATCCTTATCAGGGTCAGTTAATGAGCCAGAAAATGCCACCAAGGTTTTAAGGTCATATTGATTCCTAGCAATATAATCATCAATTGCCTCTTTAAATCTTTTTGCTTTTAAACGTGAGGAAGTAACAATCATTGCTTTAGCTTCACCACCTAATAAATATCGAACTTTCTTACGATAGTGTTCAACAATAATAGCAACCTTTTGCCCAACATTATCTGGGTGTAAATCTACCCACTTTAAGATAGTTTTTCTTGCACTTTGTTCATCTAATGTTTCAATATCATCACTGCCATTAGTTTTAGCAATTCTAAATGCTGTACTATAACTAGTGTAGTTATTTAGTACATCTAAAATAAACCCCTCTTGAATTGCTTGACGCATTGAATACACATGAAAAGGAATCGGAAGACCATCTATATTGCGACTACCAAATAACTCAAGAGTTTTTTCTTTTGGAGTAGCAGTAAATGCGAAGAATGAGGCATTTTTAGGGAACTTATGCTTCTCCATTTCTTGTGCAACCAAATCATCAAGTGAGTATTCTTCTGGGTCTTCATGCATAGATACTGTTTTTTTAAGACTCGCTGCTGCGCCACCTGATGTAGAACTATGCGCCTCATCAATGATAATTGCAAAATTTCTACTACTAAAATCTGTATCTTGAATTTTATTTAATAAAAATGCAAAAGACTGTATTGTTACAACCACTATCGACTGTTCTCTATTTTGGAGTATCTCAAGTAACTGTCCTGATTTTGAACCGTTATCATCAGCAATCCACCTGACAACTCCTGAAGTTTTTACAAATTGATTAAGATTTTTTTGTAACTGACCATCTAGTACTTTTCTATCAGTAACTACAAAGACACATTCAAACATACGATTATCATCATAATCATGTAACTCTCGTAGTCTAGTTGCCAGCCATGTAATTGAATTGGTTTTACCACTACCAGCACTATGCTGAATTAAGTACCGCTTACCTACATTGTTAAGCTTGATATCCTCACACAATTTATTCACAACATCTAATTGATGAAATCTAGGGAAGATAACTTTCTTATCAACTTCATATACATAACGATTAAGAATCTCTAGCCATTTATCTTTAACTAAAATCTGTTGCCACAAATAAGCTGTTTTATAACCCACTGGATTATCTGGATTACCAGCACCTCCATCAACACCTAAATTGAATGGCAAGAAAACCGTCTTCTCTCCATTTAACTGGGTAGTCATGTAAACTTCATCAGTAGATACTGCAAAATGCACCACACAGCGTTTAAACGTTAATAGCGGTTCTTTTTGTTTGGTTTTGGGGTCTAGTGGTGGACGGTCAGTTTTAAACTGGTTAATCGCATCATCAATACTTTGTGTGAAATCAGTTTTTAGCTCAAGAGTGGTTATCGGAATACCATTTATAAATAGCACAACATCAATACTTTCAGCTGGACGATATGGAGAATAGTGAACCTGCCGAACTACGCGTAATATCAACTCATCATACTGCTTAAGGTCTTCCTTATTTAAATTATACGGTGGTTTAAAAACACACATATTAAATTTAACATTAGATGCCTTAAAGCCATTTTTTAACACATACAGTGAACCATATTTATTTAATGTATCTGCTAGGCGTTGCAAGATTAAGTTATTAGCATGCTCTTCGCTACTTTGTTCAGCAACTAATTTTGCGTAATCTTTCGGTTGGTGAATTTTAAGCCAAGCCATAACATCTACTGGGTATAAAGCTAATTGACTAGAATAGTCTTTGTTGATTCCTTTATTCCAACCATTTGTCGTTAGCGATGACTCAATATCATCTTCAAAGTATTTTTCTTTATGTATGTCGTGAATCATTTTTGTATCCTGAGTTATTAAATAATTACTATTGATTTGGTTTTTTCATTTCTCGAATTATTGAGTCAATTGTATATGTTTTTGATTTAAACGCAACAAAAATGGCTTTTAAAGTACAAAACAGTACAACCAAAAATGAAATTATAAAAACAGCAGTCCAAACAGAAGCAGACAAACCAAAGATATTTTTTGTATCTGTAGTTACTAGCACAATTAATAAAGTTATTGCCGTACCAATCCAGGAAATCCATTCTTTCTTTTTTTCAATTTGTGCGATATATTCGGTTAGAATAATTTTAATTCGATCCTGAGTGATAATGATAATATCTTGTTTAGTATTGTGGTAAAAATTATCTTCTCTATCTGTAGATATAGCCGCAGGTTGTGGGATAAGTTTTGTACTATTGATATCACTACTTGTATCAATATTTGACTTATTCATGGTATTCATGGTTTTGCTTCCTGAGGGTTAGCAGGCATTAAACCAAGCACACCAATTGCATGATTACTGATATAGCCACAGTTAGTGCAAATTACAGCGACAGATGGTATTGATGGCCCTCCTATAATAAACTCATTTAGCGCATTCTGGAGTGGAGTGTTTACATATCCATCAGCTAATGTAAATTGATTTTTCCCACATCTCGGACAAGGTAGTAATGCTCCTCGCTCTGTTATTGTTTTAGCGATTTTGTTTTTTTCATCTTGTGTCATCGGTTCTGGGGTTGATAATTTCATTTTAATTCCTTTTGTGGTAGTTTATATGTTAGTTTTAAGCACATTGATTTTGCCTATGACAACGTTATTAATTAAGCTCTGCTTATGTTCTTTGAGTAATACAACCATTGATTTGGCTTTATTGACTAATGCATCAATTTTAGCTGTTTGTTGGTCTAGATATTCGGCAATCTGTTGTTGCTCTTCAAGTGGTGGGTAGGATAAATTAAAATTTTTAATAATATCTTGGCTTATGTTTGGTTGACCCGCACCATAAGACAAATTTATAATG
>JAPJMP010000119.1 GCA_026461645.1 Burkholderiales bacterium | reverse complement strand
GCTGTTACTAGTTTAAATAAAAAACCTAAAGAAGCAATCAATTTATATAAACAATATATTAAATTAGATAACACTAATGCTTATGGCTATAATGATTTAGCTTATTTATATGCTGAGCAAACGCATGACTATTTGACAGCGTTAAAATATGCAACTAAGGCCTATAAAATTGCGCCACTAGATCCGAACGTATTAGATACATTAGGTTGGGTTTATTATAAATTAGGTAATTATAATCAAGCTCTAATTTATGTTAAGGCTGGCTTTGAAATTCAAGCAAATCCAATTGCTGCTAATCATCTAGTAACAATTTATAAGGCCTTGAAACAAGATGATTTAGCAAATGCAGTGCCACAAATTAATGATGAGCAAATCAATCAGCAGGTGCTGCAAGATGTATTAGATAACCTGGTAAAATATTTATTTCAACAGCATTTTGGTATTGAATTACAATGAAGCAAATTATACTTTTAATTGGTGTGGCCATTGCAGTTATGTCATGTGCTAGTTTTTATGATGTAAATGTAACTACTCCGCCTAAAACTTATGTAAAACCGCTTACCATTGATCAAAATTTTGATATTTCGGGTAGGTTTATTATTAAGCAAGAATCAAAAAACAATTATGGAAATTTTACCTGGGTGCGAAATAATGATTATGAGCAATTAAACTTTACTACGCCAATCGGCCAAACCGTTGCTAGAATTACCATTGAAAGTTCACTTGCCACATTAACTACACAAGATAATAAAACATTTTCTGGGGACGATTTAGATGATTTAATGGATGACAAATTAGGTTTTGTGTTACCTTTAAATTATTTACATTATTGGATTCAAGGAGTAAATTTACCAAATGAACCAGTTGAATCTAAACTTGATAATGGTTTTATGCAACTGGGATGGAAGGTTAATTACTTAGAGTGGACTGATCCCAACCATCCTAAAATCGTAGAATGTACTAAAGATGATTTAACTATAAAACTTTTAATTAATTGGTAATTGTATGACTATTGTATTTAATCGTGACTTAATTGAAAAATGCCAAAAAAATGCTCCACGCTATACCTCTTATCCTACAGCTGATAGGTTTAATACTGATTATACAAAAGCACTGCATTTAAATCAATTACAGCAATTAGCACAAGATAATAAAGAATTTATCTCTTTATATATTCATATTCCATTTTGTAATACCCTATGTTTATATTGTGGTTGCAATAAAATAATTACTAATGATAGAACTACAATTAAAAAATATATCAATTACTTAGACAAAGAAATAGCACTATATTATGCACAAATTAAAAAGAAATTTAAAGTAGTGCAGTTACATTTTGGTGGTGGTTCACCATCTTGGATGGATAAACAAGAAGTTAAGTTAGTAATGGATATAATTAATAAATATTTTGATTTAAGTCAAGCTAAAGAAATTGCTATGGAAATTGATCCGCGTCATTGTGGAGATGATTATGTACTTAATTTAAAACAATTGGGTTTTAATCGTATTTCTTTAGGTATTCAGGATTTTAATCCTAAAGTTCAAAAGGCAGTTAATCGCATACAGTCATTTGAAGAAAGTAAAGTTATACTTGATGCCGGAAAGAAATATGGTTTTAATTCAACAAATGTTGATTTAATTTATGGCCTACCACATCAAACTAAAGAATCTTTTGATGAAACTATTAATAAGATTTTAGAATTAAATCCAGATCGGATTGCGTTATTTAATTATGCGCATATTCCACAAATATTTATGCCACAACAACGAATTAAAGAAGAAGATTTACCAAATTCTTCAGTTAAATTAGATATTTTACAATCTTCCGTTAATAAACTAGGGCAACATGGGTATAAGTTTATAGGTATGGATCATTTTGCATTAGCAGATGATGATTTATCTAAAGCCTTAGCTAGTGGCAATTTACAGAGAAATTTCCAAGGGTATTCAACTTTTGCTGATACTGATATGGTGTCCTTTGGAGTATCATCAATTGGCTACATTAATAACGGATATTATCAAAATGCTAAAGATTTGACTAGTTATTATCTATCTTTAGATAATAACCAATTGCCTAACTTTAGAGGCTTTTTATTAAGTAGTGATGATTTAATTCGTAAATACGTTATTAGTGAAATTATGTGTAAATATCAAATAAACTATAAACAAATAGAACAAAAATTTAATATCGTCTTTAAAGACTACTTTGCAACAGAAATCAAGAACTTAGAAAACCAAATAGAACTTAATTTAGTAACTGCTAATCAAGAAGGATTTAATGTTACTGAAATGGGAAGATTTCTGATTAGAAACATTGCTGTTATATTTGATAATTATTTTGCCAAAGATAATGATAGTAAGAAATATTCTAAAGTTATTTAGTAGCTTGTTTATGCTTTCTGATTATTTCTAAAGCTTCTTCGAAGGCATCAGCTTTACCACCAAAATATTCATTTTCACCAAATTTTTCAATATTGGTTGATTCACATAAATCAATTTTCCATAATGATCTATAATAATGAGCTAAGTTTAATATTGCTTCTTCAGCACTATTATTGT
>JAPJMP010000002.1 GCA_026461645.1 Burkholderiales bacterium | reverse complement strand
GATTAATAGTTTGATTAAACCTGTTATTAAAATTATTTAATCATAATGTGATTATAGTACCATATTTAAAAAAATATTCTGGGTATACTGCTTATGAAGTACATTATAAAATTTGACAAAAATTATTCTAATCGGAATATTGGCAAGTAATAATTTTTGTGATTTTTACTTGAGTTTAATTGTTATTTGTAAATGAATTGTAACAAACATTTATTAGGGTTTTTATTTGTGAGTATATTTCAAGTGGACTTTTCTAAAAAAAATGCACAAGAGAAATTTATTAATTCAATTATGACAACTGGTTTTGCTGTAATAAAAAATCATAATATAGATTATAAGCTGATTCAAGGTGTATATAAAGAATGGAACGATTTTTTTACTAGTGAATATAAACATAAGTATTTTCGGAATAAAGAAACTCAGGATGGATATTTTCCGATATCAACTTCAGAAACTAGTACTGGTTATAGTGCAAAAGACGTTTATGAATTTTATCATTTTTTAAGTTGGGGACAATATCCAAGTGAACTTTCAGATAATACTAAAATATTAAAAAATCACATGCTAGAATTAGCAAATTCTTTAATAATATGGCTTGAGGACAACCTGCCAGATAAAGTTAGACTCAAATTATCAGAGCCTTTATCTAAGATGATAGATGGGTCTCAAAGAAGTATATTACGAATAATACATTATCCGCCAATATTAAATGCAAGAGAAAATGGAACCGCACGTTTTTCACCACATACAGACTTTAATTTGCTCACGATATTAAACTCTCCTAGTCCAGGATTACAGGTAGAAGATAAATATGGAAATTGGTTAGATCTGCCGCATGATTTAAATTTAATGATAGTTAATTTAGGAGATATGATTCAGGAAGCAACTGGAGGTTTTTATAAAGCTGCTGTGCATAGAGTCCTTAATCCAGTTGGGTTAGAGTGTTCTAAATCTAGGCTTTCTATTCCTTTATTTGTACACCCTAGACCTGAAGTTGTTTTATCTAATCGTTATACTGCTGGTGAGTATTTTCACGAACGTTTAATTCAACTAGGTAGATTGTCAAAAGACGATAAATATAATATTAAAAACTAAAATTATATATTTTATTAATATATTAATTTATCTTTCTAAGGGTATATGCACTATTATTTATTGAAGAGGCAAATTGTGCAACAAGCTTCAATAAACTATTAAATAATGAATAGTTATGTTATACAAACTATTTTTTAAATTGATTCTATGAAATAGTTAAATATGATAGAGAGTATTAGCTCTTTATCTTTTGCAAAATCAGACATTATATAAAGGAGCATATGTTATGAGTTTATCAGCGGATGAAATTAATAATATTGCTTTTAAACAGAATAATGTAGAGTTAAGTTTCAATGAGGTGTTAAATCTTTTCAAATATTTTGATAAGATATTGGAAATTCACCCAAATTCAAATACTTCTAATGTTGCTATTGTATTTCCTGATGGCTTATCTTTTGCTATCTTAATTTTGTTTTATTTAAAAAATTGCAATGTAATTCCTTTATCAATTAAACATAGCACAAGTGAATATGAATCATTTTTATCGGGATTATCGGTAGATTTTGTTATTATACCAACTAATTACTCCACAACTTCAAACATTATATCAGCGGCAACTAATACTGGCATTCGCTTAATCTCTGTGCCATTTATTGAAAATATAATTAATCAAGAAAAAGATTGGAGTATTATTCAGCATGATCAACATCAAATAGATGAACTTAATTTTACAAATTTCATTGGCACTATTACCCTCTTTACCTCTGGAACAACAGGTAAAGCCAAAATGGTTACTCTTTCATATAATAATTTAAATATTGCCATGCATGATGCTATTAAAGCTTATGATTTAACAAAACAAGATTTATGTTTAAGCCTTTTACCACTCTCCCATGCCCATGGGTTAGTTGCTTGTTTATTAACGCCATTTTTTTTACGCCTTAAAATACTTTTTTTAACACAAGGTGGATTTGATAGTGTTGATTTTTTCCATGTGCTTGAGCAACAAAATCCAACATGGTTTGCTGGGGTGCCTACAGTATTTCAATCGATTATTTTTCGTTGGGAGGCATTAAAAAAGCCTATAATTAAACATAATTTAAGATTTATTCGCTCTGCCAGTGCAAGAATAAGAGCAGATATATTAGATAAATTGAATTTAATTTTTAATAATGTTCCAATTCTTCAAGCGTACGGAATGACAGAATCACCATCACAAGTAACAACACAGCAGATAAATTTGAGTTCTAGTCCAGGATCTGTAGGCTACCCAGTAAGTAGTGAAGTTCAGATTCGAGATGAGAATGGTGACATACTTGAGTGTGATCAAATTGGTAGAGTATGCATTAAGGGTGGGAGCTTATTTGATGGCTATGTTGGTAAATTAAAAGAAGAATCTGGATTCTATTCAGATGGATTTTTTAATACTGGTGATACCGGCTACCTTACGAAAACTGGTGAATTATTTTTGGTGGTTAGAGAAAATGACATTATCAATAAAGGTGGAGAAAAGATTAATCCTCTAGAAATTGAAGAAATATTAATCAAACATCCTGCTATAAATGAAGTTGTATGCTTTCCGGTAAACGATGATTACTATGGCGAAAATGTTGCAATTGCAATTGTTATAAAAAATGATAAGCATGTAAGCGAATCAAGTATAAAAGAGTATATAGGTTATTTTGTTAGTGAAGATAAAATTCCAAAAGTTGTACATATTGTTAAAGAAATTCCTAAAAATAATATGGGAAAAATTCAACGAAGAACTCTTGAAGCTAAGTTACATAAAAATGATGTACAAAATAATAAGACAATTCAAATTAATGCAGAGGATAAAAACAAAGTAATAAGAATTATGACGGATTTTTTTATAAAAAATCTAGAAATTGACAAAATAGAACCAACGGATAATTACTTTACTATGGGTGGTAATAGTATTCTTGCGATAAGATTGATAAATTCAATAAATTCATATTTTTCATCAAATATTACTGTGGTAAATTTTTTGCAAAGTCCTACACTTGAAAATTGCATATTACTTTTAAGTAATATTGATGGTATAGCAGAAATGCCGCACACACATTCTTTAGAGCGTAATTTATCCGATGCACAATCACGAATGTTATTTATATATGAATATTGTGTAGACAAGTCCTTATATAACTTACCGGTGTATTATACATTAGTAAAGGACATCGATATTGCTCGTCTAAAGTATGCAATTACACAAGTAATAGTGCAAAATGATGCCTTAACTAGTATAATTGTTTCATCAACTGAGAATAAGTTTTTATTTGTTCCGCAAAAATTATCCAATTTCTTTAAATTGGAAGAAATTATTCTCTCAAATTTGGAGCAATTAAATATTGAGATAGCAAAAGATAGTAATTATTGCTTTAATCTATACGAAGAAATTCCAATTAAAATAAAGCTATATTACATTCAGTCGAGCAATCAATACTATTTATTTCTTAATATTCATCATATTGCCTTTGATGGTTGGTCACGACAAATTTTTAATCAAGAGCTAATTAGTCACTATAAAAACTATCAACTGTTACAAAATGATCAATTTAATGAAGCAAAGATTTCATATAGTCATTTTGTTAACTTACAAACTATGTATGCTAAAAATAAAATTGATAACCAAAAACAATTCTGGCGTAGTTATCTTGATGACTACATGTATATTAACTTACCATATGATTCTAATTCAAAAACTCGATTAAGAAATAGTTATAATGGAGACAATGTAAAGTTTAAATTTTCTGAAGAGTTTTCACATAGAATAATCCTATTTGCGAAAAATAATGGAGTTTCAATTTATAATCTATTGCTTTTAGGTTTTCAAATAATGTTGAGTAAATATTCAGGGCAATCTGATATAACTATTGGAACAACTTTAGCTAATCGTAATTATGCTAATTCAGAAAATTGTCTTGGATTATTTGCCAATACATTACCGATTAGAATGAAGTTTAATGATGATTTATCTATAAAAGACTTGATAAGTGTTTTGAATCAAAATCTAATTGATATACAAAATAATGCAGAGGTTTCTTTAGAACAAATTGCATCTATTTTAAAACGAGATAATGTAGAGACAAAGCAAGTTGATTCTATTTTTTCGATATTATTTACATTGCAACCATTTAGTAATGATAATTTATT
>JAPJMP010000118.1 GCA_026461645.1 Burkholderiales bacterium | reverse complement strand
TATAAATTATTTGTACTTTATCTAGCATAGTTATTTATTCCAATTAAACGTAATTGGGCAATTAATTCAACTGGTTTTTCAATTTGAATGTGAAACTGTTTTTCTAAAGCATAAAGAATATCATCAATAGACTGATCAATCTGATTTTTTACATCATTGTTATATTGCCAGTCTGGTTTCTTTGAAACCGATTTAAAAATAGCATCAATCTGGAGGACTATTTTTGTGAATTCATTAATTGCAAGCATGTCTCTTATTTCGTAAAGATTATCAAATAAAGCTCTGGCACAGGCATTATTTTGTATTTCAACAGGGTACTGCATGTCATTATCTTCCCTCTTTGTCATCAAAATGTTGCGAATATCCTTAGCATACTTTAATTTATCTTCATCGCTTAACCGACCTTCTCGGTACTCTTGAATTATTTGCTCAATTTTTTGTGAAAGTTTATCGTAAAAATTGGGATTTTGTTGTCGATTTTCTTTTATGAATCTAGCTGTGGCATTTAAAATTGTATCAGCTTTAGCATTATTGCCAATGACCCTTTCAAGCTCTTCATTAAATTCATTTTCAAAAATATTTACCAATTTAGTTAGTTGATTGACTTCATTAGCACTAATGAAAGTATCCATTAACTTTTGCATTTCCTTTTCATATTTACCAAAGTCTACCTCTTCATGATAACGAATTTTAATAGCTAGGCGAAGCTCACTATAAAATTTCATCCAACGCTTATAATTTTCAGTTTGCTGAACAGATAAAATTTCATCAATTTTATCACTAGACAATGATAACTTTAATGCTCGAGAAAATGCTGAAAGTAAATCATAGAATTGTTTACGTAATTCTTTATCCGCTAAAAATACCTGATAACTTTCCTGGTCATTCTTATTAATTACTGGTTTAAATAAATCTTGTAAATGCGAATAAAATGTTTTAATTTTTGCAATTTCAGATTTTATATCAATAACTGCTCCAATTAAATCTTGCTCATCAAAATTAGCTAATGCTCCATATGAAGTTAATGCATTATCAAGATTACCAAGTAACCCACGGTAATCAATAATAAAGCCATACTCTTTACCTTCAAATAAACGATTAACTCTAGCAACAGCCTGCAATAAACTATGCTCTTTTAACTCTTTATCAATATATAAAACAGCAGCTCGTGGTGCATCAAAACCAGTTAATAATTTATCAACCACAATTAATAGCTCTATTTCATCTTCATCTAAAAATTTACTTTTTACTGAATTTAAAAAATTCTCTTCGTTGCCATACTCGTTTATTATTTTTGTCCAAGCTTTTGATACATATAATTTATTATTTTCATCTACTTCATCATATCCCTCCCTTGTATCTGCTGCAGATATGACAAAAGCAGTTTTAATGTTGCCATACTTTTCAAACAGATCATGATATTTAATTGCTTCATATTTACTACTAGTTGCAAGCATTGCTTTAAAACCTGTCCCTTGAAAATTTTTACTATAATGTTCATTAATATCAAGAGCAATCATTTCTAAGCGACGCTCACTTGATGCTACACGACTAAAACGTGCCCATTTCTGTGTTAAGTCTTCTTTTTGTTCATAGTTTAAATTTCGTGAAATAATTTCAAAACGACGATCTAATCCTTCTTTGTCACTAATCCATTGATCAACCAAACGACCTTCATATAAAAGTGGTAATACAGCTTTATCCTTAACTGCTTGTTCAATTGTATACCGATGAATTAATCCCCCAAATTTAGCAATTGATGCTTTTTCTCTTTTTAATAATGGGGTTCCGGTAAAACCAAGATAACACGCCCGAGGAAACACTTTCTTCATTGCCTTATGTAAATCACCGCCTTGAGTCCGATGTGATTCATCCACCAGGATAAATATATTAGGATCCTGCATAACTATTTTTTCATTTTTAACTGTTTCAAATTTATGAATAAGAGTAGTTACTACTGTTAAACCAGATTGCAGTTTTTCTATCAAATCATGCCCACTACTTGCTCTGCCTGCTTGTATTTCACTATTACTAAATATTGTATGAATTTGACTATCAAGATCTTTTCTATCTGTTACTACAATAATCCGCGAACCTATAATTTGACTTTTGAGTAATTTAGTTAGGATTGACATAGTCAATGATTTACCGCTTCCTGGTGTATGCCAAATCAAACCTCCAGCACGGCTACCATCTAAAGTAAATGTTTGTATTTTTTTTAAAATATTGCTAATGGCAAAATATTGTTGATAGCGGGTAATTTTTTTAACCCGTTTATCAAAAATAATATATGAATGTAATAATTCCAAAAGTCTAGATTTATTAAACAAACTAAATATAGTTTGGTCTAATTTGCTTATTGTGCGATTAAAAATAAAATTGGCTAATTGGTGATTGTTATCCTCTTGCCAGACAGAATAAAATTTAGCTGGTGTATCAGTAGTTGCATAGAGTGGATTAAAATTATTTCCAGCCACAGTTATTTGAATATACTTAAATAAATGTGGTACTTCATTAACCCCTTGATTTCGAATCATTTGCGAAATACCTTGTTCTGCATTGATGCTAGATTTTTTAAGCTCTATTACCGCAATAGGAATTCCATTAATAAACAGCACTATATCTGGACGACGAGTTTTTTCTGCTTCTATAATAATCTGACGACTAACACTATATTCTTCAGTACAATGAAATACATTATTTTCAGGATTAGCAAAATCAATATACCGCAAAGAAAAACTTTTTCTATCACCATCATTTAATTCTTCATCGTAACTAGTACCTAAAATAAGTTTATCACTGATTTTTTGATTAGCTGGATTCAATCCCTCGTTAAGAGGTATATTTAATTCTTCAACAGCCCGAGAAATATTTTTTGGAGAAAATTTATAATTAACCCCTTTATATTCAAAAGAGTTAATTTTTTGTAATTGCGCTAATAAAATATCTTTTAATATTACTTCTTGTATTCTATTGTCACGTACAGCAATATTATCATCACGGCTGATATAAGACCAGCCCATTGATTTTAATAAATTAATTGTATTTTTTTGGATTACTGTTTCATTCGTTTGTGGTGTCATCTTGTTTTACCTAATTAAATTATTTTATCTAAAAGTTTATTAATGTTAATAT
>JAPJMP010000117.1 GCA_026461645.1 Burkholderiales bacterium | reverse complement strand
TAGTTCAGATGCATAAAAATTATTAATTTCAGCAATAAATTTTTTTGCTTCAATTACATCTAACTGCAATAACTCTGGGCTACAAATTTGTAAATCTACATTATTTAAGCGTAAATGAGTTGGTTCGATTATAAGATAAGAAGCATATATATTATCTATACCTAAATATTTAGCATAGATGCTAGCTAAACTATCAGTGGCAGTAAGATTAATGTCGTTTTTCATTTGTGATAAATTTAATTGATAAATTAAGTCACTAAAGGAATAATTATGCACTAATGCGTTAGATTTTTTTATAAGATGATTAAAATGGGGTAATTTAATATTTTGGTAGATATAATCCAAATTAATTTGTTCTGGCCAAATTAGCCCAGGCAACATAATGCTTAATCTCATAGTTTAATTGTTCCAGTATATACTTCTTGGGCGGATCCAGTCATAATTATTTCCTGGCCATTTTTCCATGAAATAATTAAATTACCACCTGGCATGAAAATTTTAACCGGAGATTGACTAACATTTTGTGCAAGAGTATAACAAGCTACAGCGCAGGCTCCAGTGCCACAGGCAGCAGTAAAACCAACACCACGTTCATAAGTAATAATGCTAATGTTATCAGGGGCGGATTGATAGTAAAAATTAACATTTACTCCTTGTGGAAATAAACCACAATTTTGTACAAATTGGGCTAAAAGCTTTAATTTTGTTGTTGATTCAAGTGCTTTCAATGAGGTTAATTTAATCACAGCATGTGGATTACCAATCGATGCCACTCCAAATTTAATTACACTCTTTTTATAATTAAGTTGATATAAGTTTGCTTGATTAACCTTACCTAAAAAAGGAATTTTACTTGGATTAAAATAAGGTTGGCCCATATTAACACTGATGCTGTTATCGGAGTTAATACTGCCAACAATTAATCTATTTTTTAGTTGCAAATTAATTGTATTTGGTAATTTTTTATATTTGCTGAGCAAATATTTAACAATACATCTAGCACCATTACCACAATTATTAGCATGACTTCCATCGGCATTAAATATGTTATATAGATAGTCAACATTAGGAATAGCGGAATTTTGAATAATCAAAACCTGATCACAACCAATACCGTATTTCCTATCAGCTAAGAACTGAATTTGTTGTGGTGTTAGATCAAATATTTGCTCATGGCTATAATCAAGAACGATGAAATCATTTCCTAATCCTTGCATTTTGGTAAATTTCAGGTGCTTCATATTTTTTCTTTTCTATTCTTGCATAATTGATGCAATTATATAATTGGCAAGCTTAAGTGCCTCTGTTGTTTGGTCAAGTGGCGCAATAAAATCTTTTAACTGAACCACCTTTAAATTACTATAACCACAAACATTTATATAATTAAACGGAGTTGTATCCATATTAAAATTAAAACTAATACCATGATAAGTGCAGTTTTTCCTCACCTTAAGCCCAATTGAAGCTATTTTCTTACCAGCAATATACACACCTGGAGCAGCTCTATCTCCTTGTGCCGTAATTCCAAGAGCGGCCAAATAATTTATAATGCCATTTTCAAGTTTAATGACTAATTGACGAATCGAAAGTTTTAAACGCGTTAGATTAATCAAAGTATAAATAATTATTTGTCCTGGACCATGATAGGTAACTTGACCGCCTCTGTCAACTCGTAAGATAGGAATAGTATGGTGATTATCAATAATATGTTGTTCAGTCCCTGCCGCGCCAAGAGTAAAAACAGGATTATGTTCTAAAATCCAAAATTCATCTGCAGTTAACTCATTGCGCATTTCAGTAAAATATTTCATCTTATCCAAGATTAATTGATAATCAACTAAACCTAATTGGCGTATGTGGTACATTTTAAATTAATCTTATAAAACAAATTTTACTAATTTATGCTTATTAATTGAAATATAAATATTATCTAAGTGCTGTTGTGATTGAGCTTTAATAGTTACACTAATAGATAAATATTTACCATTACTACTTTGTTTAGTTACTAAGTGAATGTCCGGATTAAATAACTCATAATGCTCAGTAATAATAGCGGCAATATCAGTTACAAATTCAGCAGTATTTAGCCCCATGATTTTGATAATGAAATCACATGGAAATTGTAAAAGTTGCGATTTATTCATAGTTTAAACTTTAACTATTAATAAAACTTGTTATAGTTTTGCATGTTTTGGTTATTTGTTGATAATCACTGTTTTTAATTACATCCGCACTTACAATAAACGAACAACCAACTGCAGCCACATTAGGTAATTCTAGATATTGTTTTATATTATTCATGTTAATTCCACCAGTTGGGCAAAATTTAATATGTGGTAATGGCGAAGATAAAGATTTTAATAATTCAATGCCATTAAAGCTTTGAGCGGGGAATAATTTTAAATACTCAAAGCCTAAATTATATGCATTAATAATTTCTGTAGGAGTAATTGCGCCAGGAATAAAAGGAATATCATAATCGTGTGATGTATTTGCTAGTTCTTGGCTTAATCCAGGTGATACTATAAATTTAGCACCTTTACCTGCTGCTTTATGATAATCACTATCAGATAGCACAGTTCCAGCACCAACCAACATTTCTGGAAATTGTTTGGCAACTAGATTAATTATTTCTAATGCATTGATTGTTCTTAAGGTAATTTCAATGGCATTAATTCCACCTTCAAGTAATGCCGTTACAATTGCGCTTGCCTTATCAACATCATTTATTACTACAACTGGAATAACTTTGTTTTGCTTAAATAGATCTGCTGCGGTTAATTGTTTATGCATTAAATTAGCTCCTATTATAAATAATAAATTATACCAAAAATTAGAGGTTAATAAATTAAAACTTGCGCAATTTAGAGACAAGTAATTGAAAAACATAAAAATAATCTTATATATATAGTAGCAAATAAAAAAGGAGGTGAAAAATGAGATTTGATAAATTGACCACAAAATTTCAAACTGCGATAGCAGATGCACAGGCTTTAGCATTAAAAAATGATAATCCTTTTATAGAACCTGCGCATTTATTATTAGCAATGATGAATGAGGATAATTCAACCATAAATAGTATTTTAGCTAAAATTGGCATAAATATTAGTCAATTAAAATTGGATTTAAATAATATAATAAATGCATTGCCTAAAGTTACAGGCAACGCTGGAGATATTAATATCTCCAAAGAGCTCAGTAACTTATTAAATGTAACAGAAAAAATAGCATTAAAATTAAATGATGAATATATTGCCTCTGAATTATTCTTGTTAGCGGCTGTAGAAGATAAAAATACTTTAGGTAAATTGTTAAAAAAACATAATTTACAATTTGAATCTCTAAATAAAGTTATATTGGAATTAAGGGGGGGAGAGGCTGTCAATAATCCCGACAGAGAAACGCAACGTGAGGCTTTGAAAAAATATACCATCGATTTAACGCAAAAAGCACAACAGGGCAAACTTGATCCAGTTATAGGGCGTGATGATGAAATTAGACGAACAATTCAAGTTCTGCAAAGGAGAACTAAAAATAACCCGGTATTAATTGGTGAGCCTGGTGTAGGTAAAACTGCCATAGTAGAAGGGCTGGCGCAAAGAATAATAAATGGCGAAGTACCAGATGGATTGAAGCATAAAAAACTACTTATTTTAGATATGGCTAGTTTATTAGCTGGAGCAAAATATAGAGGAGAATTTGAAGAACGATTAAAAGCAGTATTAAATGAGCTAGATAAAGATGAGGGCAATACGATAATATTTATTGATGAGATTCATACCATAGTCGGTGTAGGCAGAGCAGAAGGTGCTATTGATGCTGGAAATATGTTAAAACCAGCATTGGCTCGGGGAGAACTTCATTGTATTGGAGCAACTACGCTTGATGAATATAAAAAATATATTGAAAAAGATCCGGCTTTAGAACGAAGATTTCAGAAAGTTTTAGTGTTGGAGCCAAATGTTGAAGATACTATAGCAATTTTACGTGGCTTACAAGAGAAATATGAAATTCATCATGGTGTGGAAATAACAGATCCAGCAATAGTTGCTGCTGCGGAATTATCGCATCGCTATATAACTGATCGATTTTTGCCAGATAAAGCAATTGATATTATAGATGAAGCAGCAGCTAAGATTAAAATGGAAATTGATTCTAAACCCGAAAGTATGGATAAGTTAGAACGAAAACTAATTCAACTAAAAATTGAGCGTGAAGCAGTTAAAAAAGAAACCGATGCTTTAAGTAAGAAGCGCTTAGAGCATATACAAGAGGATATTGAAAAATTAGGCAAGGAGTACGCTGATCTTGAAGAAATCTGGAAAAATGAAAAGGCTATGATTCAAGGTACTCAGAGCATTAAAGATGAATTAGAAAAAGTTAAGCTTGAAATTGAAACATATAAAAGAAGTGGTGATTGGCAGAAAGCTGCTGAATTGCAGTACGGTAAGCAACCAGATTTAGAAGCTAGATTAAAACAAGCTGAAAAAGGCGAACATAAAAAACTTACATTATTAAGAACTGATGTTGGAGCTGAAGAAATAGCCGAAATTATATCAAGTGCAACAGGTATTCCAGTGAGTAAAATGTTAGAAGGGGAAAGAGATAAACTATTACGCATGGAACAGTTTTTACATAGTCGTATAATTGGTCAAAATGAAGCTGTTAATGCCATTTCTGATGCAATTAGACGGTCGCGTTCAGGTTTAGCTGATCCCAATAAACCCTATGGATCTTTTATATTCTTAGGACCAACTGGAGTTGGTAAAACTGAATTATGCAAAACCTTAGCATCCTTTTTATTTGATAGTGAAGAACATTTAATTAGAATTGACATGTCAGAGTATATGGAAAAACATTCTGTAGCTAAATTAGTTGGTGCGCCTCCAGGGTATGTTGGTTACGAAGAAGGCGGGTATCTAACTGAGGCAGTTCGGCGTAAACCTTATAGTGTGATTTTATTAGATGAAATTGAAAAAGCACATCCGGATGTATTTAATATCTTATTGCAAGTATTAGATGACGGTAGATTAACCGATAGTCAGGGGCGAACTGTTGATTTTAAAAATACTGTAATTGTTATGACCTCAAATGTTGGCAGTGCGCAAATCCAGGCAATGGAACAAAGCCCATATGAGGATATTAAATTAGTGATCATGGAAGAAATAAAGAATTATTTCAAACCAGAGTTTATTAATCGTGTTGATGAATTGGTAGTATTTCATCCGTTGGATCATAAACAAATTGCTAATATTGCAAAAATTCAATTAAATGTTTTAGTTCAAAGATTGAATAAACTTAGTATTACTGTGCAAATTACAGACAAGGTGATTGAGCATATTGCTAAAGTTGGTTTTGAGCCGGTATATGGTGCTAGACCATTAAAAAGAGCAATTCAGCATGAATTAGAAAATCCGTTAGCAAAATATATACTTGCTGGCAAATATAATCCAGGGCAGACATTATTAGTTGAATTAAAAGATGACAAAATAGTATTTAATTAAAAAATGAATTTTTAAAAACATCTAAAATAGCATAGAAATATCGCTGCTATTTTGTGTTGCATTACACTAGTATTGTATTTAACTAATTTAAATAACTCACCTTACGCAAAATTAACGAGTTTGGTATAATATCGCTATAAGATGTATTGAGATTATTGACTATGAATCATGAAAAGATTTTAGATATTT
>JAPJMP010000116.1 GCA_026461645.1 Burkholderiales bacterium | reverse complement strand
TTAGGTATTCACCATTTTGGTGAGTAAAATAGAAGATATGCAAATATCACTAAAAGCATTGGTAATAAAAGCCCATGGATTATTTGAGTTAAATACGAATCAGTTAGATATATGCTTTGAAATGCTATATTTAGTAAGTATTTCAAGCAATATTACAAAAGACACCTAGCTGCTGAATCTAGGATAAAACACCTGATAAATTACTAGTGTGACAATGGCTTAATTTTTATGGTTTGTAAAAATGTTAAATAAAATTATTTCTGGTGGACAATCTGGTGCTGATAGGGCGGCGCTAGATGCAGCAATAAAATTTTCAATTCCTCACGGAGGCTGGTGCCCAGCTGGACGTCAGGCTGAGCTTGGAGAAATAATACCTGAGCAATATTTATTACGTGAAACTAAGTCAGATGACGTTAAAGAGCGCACTGTATTAAATATTATAGATTCTGATGGTACATTAATTTTTATTCCCAATCAGTTTATTAAACTTACTGATGGTACAAATTTTACTATTACATCGGTGAAATTAAGAAATAAACCATATTTAGTAATTGATTTATCAGACAAATTAAACGATATAACTTTAAAAATTAATTCTTGGTTAACTACAAATCAAATTCGTGTATTAAATATTGCAGGGCCAAGAGAGTCACAATATATTGGAATATATAAAATGTGTTTTAATACCATTTGTCACTTTCTTGAATATTTTATGCATAATAAATTTTAATTCTTTGGCGCAGTAATATCTAATTTTTTGACATTAATGAATATTTACACAATATATGTTATGTTTCTTATAGAATTGTGCAATTGGCTCAGAGAGTCAAGGAGTACCTTGTTGCAAAACATCTAGTAGGGACTCGGTCCTTGCTATATATACGCAAGTAATATGACATACTTTATTTTCATCTATTGAGGAATTGTCACGCTTTATAGAATGGTTATTAAAATTATAATCATTGTTAGAATTAAGATCAAGTCAATATATAATAGGAGCATAAATTTAGCCATGACTTAGAAATAATTATTACAACGATTCAATTATCTACATTTAGCATCTACTTTAATGCATAATTTAAAAACGGCATCTTGTGACCTATGCAGAACTCCAATTTATGCAAATATATATTACCTCCTGTTGTCTTTATTAGAGTATTATTTTCTTTGCGGTTGTGTGTTTTGTGGTACAATTTTTCGTTGAAAATATTTATATAGCAGCTCTTACATTTAAGAGTATATATAATTGATATATAAGTGTTTAGCAGAATTTTCATATAATTAAATTTGATAAACTAGGCGCATAATTTAAGGATGGTAAAATGGGCAAGACAAAATATAGTTTAACTGAAAATCTTATTATTAAAAGTAATATGCCAAGTGTTGGAATTGTATCCTCAAACCCGAAGAGAGCAGAACGAATTGCATATAGTTGTTTGCAAGATGTAATATTATTAACTGAATATCAATCAGCGTGGGCCTTAGATATTTATATAGGAAAATATAAAGATAAATTTGTTTTTGTTGCAGGAGTTGCTCTTGGTGCATCAGGGGCTTCATTTGCGATACAGCAATTAGCTTCAGCTGGCGCTAAAGTTATTATTCGTTATGGATCAAATGATAATCCAGGAATAACTAAAGCAGACATGGCAAAGGTAATATTAGTAGATAGTGCTGATAATTTAGTTGGTTTAATGCATGCTAATGGTGAGCCTGAACAAGATTGGGGCAAAACTTTGTATGCTGATACTGAATTAGTTGCGCAGTTAAACAAAGAGTTTAAAAAATCTGGCTTAAATGTAGAAATGGCAATTTGTCATCATGTTGAAGATTTAGTTGCATATAATTATCCTGTTTTACATCCAAACTATAAACAGATTTCTAATCAATTAGAAAAATTATACCTTAATCAGGCGACAAAATTGCATTGTCGTGATATGGAGACTGCAGCATTATTTTATCGTGCAAAGATTGATGGATTTGTGGCAGCAACAGTGCTGCAAAATATTCCTAAAATTCCTGGAAAGAACCAAGTTTATTATAATGAAGTTGGAGAAACAGCTAGGCAAATGGAGCCCAGAATTGCAAAAGTTATACTTGATGTTATTGTTCCTTATAGTGATGAACATGAAATTTCATCTAAAGTTGCATACGTAAAACTTGATGAAAACAATGTAAAAGAACATCTTGGGCAAATAAATGATGAAGATTACTCTTTAGCCAAAATCAAAGAAATTGGTGATGGAAATTTGAATCAAGTATTTAGAGTTAATATGCCCGATAAAAGTCTTATTGTAAAACAATCACTTCCTTATCTAAGGTGTGTCGGCGAAGAGTATCTTTTAGATAAAATCAGAATTAAATATGAAATTGCTTATTTAAAAATTGCAGCAAATTTATGTGAAAATCATATTCCACGACTTTATTATACAGATGATAAGAAAATGATGGTAATCCATATGCAAGATTTAAATAAACACCAATTAATGAGAGATGGTTTAATTAATGGGATTAAGTACCCAAACTTTGCTCAACATATCGCAAAATTCCTAGCTACAATGATGTTTAAAACATCGCGTAATTATTTAGACCTAAAGTGTCATGTAGAATTAATTAAAACATTCAATGATAACACGCTTCGCAGTTTAACTGAAAATTTTATCTTTACTTTTCCGTATATTGAGCATGAGACTAATTATAAAAATTTGCCGCATAGATTTAGCTTTAAATTTCGAAATAATATGAAATTCTTGCTCGATTTGTTTGCAACAAGCACAGAGACCTTAAGTCATGGTGATTTACATACAGGTTCAATTTTTATAAATGAAGAAGAAACATATATTATTGATGGTGAATTTGCTTTTATGGGCCCTGCTGGTTTTGACCTAGGTTTATTAATCGCAAATTTAATAACTGCCTATATTCATCATAAAAACCTTAGTGCAAATCCAAAGAGTAAAGACATACAAAGTTGGTTAATAACAACTATTGAAGAAATTATTACTAATTTTGCAATTGAATATAAAAAATTAAGCATCGAAAATA
>JAPJMP010000115.1 GCA_026461645.1 Burkholderiales bacterium | reverse complement strand
GATCTATATGCATGCCTAAATTTATATGTTACATTTGATTCTTGAATTAATCAAATAATAAACAAACTGCATTAGCAAAATATTTAGAATTAACTAAAAATGATAAAATGGTAGCTTAAATGAAAAAAATTTCCAGCATCTACTTGGCCCATACATTTAACATTATTTTAACTGACAATGGTTCTAAATTTGCTATAATATTACAATTAGTAGCATATATTTAAATAATCAACTTTGTTAAATAGGTTCCTTATCATGCCAAACTCTTTTAAACATGAAAATAATTTAATCTGGCTTGACATGGAAATGACTGGTTTGTCAGTAATTGAGAATGTTATAATTGAAATTGCGGTTATTGTCACCGATAATAATTTAAATGTTTTATTTGAATCTGAATCTTACGCGATTAATCAACCAGAGAGTGAGTTAAGTAAGATGGATAAGTGGAATATGTCAGCGCATACTAAGTCTGGCTTAATTGAGCGTGTGCGTCAATCCAATTACACCCTTGATTTCGTTGAGAAACAGTTATTAATTTTACTTAAACAATATAGCTATAAAGGTAAATCACCTTTATGTGGAAATACGGTTCATCAAGACAGAAAATTCATGAGCAAATATATGCCTAAACTCGAGGAGTTTTTTCATTACCGTAACTTAGATGTTAGCACCTTTAAGGAAATTAGTCGACGCTGGTATCCACAAATTTACTCTAAACTAAATAAAAGCAATAAACATGAAGCTTTAGCTGATATTCGAGAATCAATTCAAGAGTTAATTTTTTATCGTGAGAATTTATTAGTTCCAATCGCAACTGTTAACCAAGATGCGACTGTTTAAATATATTCAATATCTAGTTTGTTTTTATAAATTACCTCACCTATTTTGTAGGTTTTAATCTTAAATTTAGTAAATAAGGCCTCAGCTGTTGCCACAGCTGATTTAGGAATAATCACCGTATAACCAATACCACAATTAAAAGTTTCTAACATTTGTTGTGAAGTCAAATTTGCCATTTGTTGCAGCCACGTAAATAATTTCACTTTAGGCAAAGCCGCTAAGGAAATTTGCGGAGCCAAATGGGATGGAAATACTCGTGGTAAATTTCCAGTAATACCGCCTCCGGTAATATGACTCATTCCATTAATTTGTACCTGTTGCAGCAACTCTAATATTGGTTTTACATATAATTTGGTTGGAGCAAGAATTGCCTCTCCCCATGATTGATTAGGTGCATATTCAGAATTTAAATCTAAATTAGTTTGGCTAATAACTTTTCTAACTAAAGAATACCCATTTGAGTGAAATCCACTACTTTCTAAACCAAGAATAACATCTCCGGGCATAATATTATTACCATCAATAATTTTATTACGTTCGACCACGCCAACAGCAAAGCCAGCTAAATCATATTCACCAGCAACATACATACCAGGCATTTCAGCAGTTTCTCCCCCAACCAAACTACAGCCTGATTCCTCACACCCTTTAGCAATACCCTGAATTACACTAGCTGCAGTATCTACATCTAACTTACCGCAAGCAAAATAATCTAAAAAAAATAATGGTTCTGCCCCTTGGACTAAAATATCATTTACCGACATTGCTACCAAATCTATTCCTATAGTATCGTGCTTATTTAATTGAAAAGCCAATTTTAATTTAGTACCAACTCCATCGGTACCTGAAACTAAAACCGGATTTTTATATTTAGAGCCTATTTCAAACATAGCTCCAAAGCCACCAATACCAGCTAGCACTTCAGGCCTGATTGTTTTTTTGGCAAATGGTTTGATTTTCTCGACCAAGTTATCTCCAGCCTCAATATCAACCCCTGAATCTTTATATGTAAAAGAAGTATTCATCTCATTACCTCAAAAATAGTATAATTATGTATAATTAACATTTAAGTATTTAAACCATGAAAAATCATTTTAATTTTAAACCCTTAGTTAGCCTCGTATTGATAATATTTGTAATCTATATGCTCATTGATGTTTTAGGCAAAGTATTAATTCCATTTATTGTCGCTCTAATTCTAACTTATATTTTTAATCCATTAGTTGAAAAATTAAATTCGCGCTTTAAAATTTCGCGAATAATCATTAGTTTAGTTTTGTCCTTAATTGTATTTTTAATCTTTTTATGCATTCCACTAATAGTAATTCCAGCACTATTTATTCAGTTAAAAACTATTGTTTCAGCCATACCTGCAATGATAAACACAATGAATCTTAAACTTTTAACACCAATTAATTCAACCTACGGTACAAATTTTAACATAGATTTTATCAATCTTAAAAACTTGCTGCTAGTTAATTTAACTAACACCTATAATCATTATAATATTTTTTCACCATTAGCTCACAATAGTTTTATTATTCTTGAATTACTGGCGTATATAATTTTAATTCCTTTCATTTTGTTTTATTCGATTATAAACTGGCATTCATTTATCAATTTTTTTGATAGCTTAACCCCTAAAAGTTATATTCAATATGTACATAATATTTTTAGTGATATCGATTTAATGCTATCAGCCTACCTTAGAGGACAAATCAGCGTAATGGTAATTATGGCTCTTTATTATTCTTTAGCCCTTCATTTTATTGGTTTGCCTTCTGGCTTTATTATTGGCGCTATAACTGGACTTTTAGTTTTTATTCCCTATATTGGGATACTGTGTGGCTTAGCAATTTCATTAATTGTTACCTTTTCAAGTTTTCATGGAATGTACCAATTAGTATTTATTTTAATCGCTTATGCAGTTGGACACTTGCTTGAAGGTGGTTTAGTTACCCCTTATTTAGTCGGTGGTAGAATTGGTCTTAATCCGATCATGATTATTTTGGCTTTAATGATTTTTGGTCAATTGTTTGGTTTAGTTGGTGTATTGCTGGCCTTACCATTATCAACCATTGCTGTGGTTTTACTCAAACATGCAAAATTATATTATATGAACACTAAATATTACAATGAAATTTAATTAATGCAAACGCAAATATTAGCTTTATTTGAAACCAAACCAAGTTTTGAAAATTTTATGCCGATTAATAATCAACATATTGTTAATCTATTAACTTCATACTCACAGCAATTTATTAATATTATTGGTACTAAATATAGTGGCAAAACACATTTACTAAAAGCTTGGTGTAGCCAAATTGGACAAACAGCTATATATTTAACTGACACAGATATTAATGTTTCTAGCGATGATTTAATCACTAAATATACACATATTGCCATTGATGATATTGATAATTTAAATGATTTACAACAAATTCAATTGTTTAACTTATTTAATGCACTCAAACTACAAAAATTGAATAATCAAGTTTTAACTAGTAGTAGTTGTGCTCTTGAAAAAATTCCACATTTGCGCGATGAATTTAGAACTAGATTTCTATCAGGAATTAATTTAACTCTAAAAGCGCCCAATGATGAAGAATTAAAAAATGCATTAATTTTTTTTCTGAGTAAAGAAAGTATTACAATGGGATCTAATGAATGCAATTATTTAATTAATCACTACACACGCAACATTGGTTTATTAATTCAAGCAACGCGCAAGATCGCAGATATTGCCGTTACACAAAATAGAAATATTACCATTCCATTAATTAAAGAAATTTTGTCTATATAAGGATTCAGTTATGCAGCAATTTATTAAACTAAAAAGCAAACCAATTCCATTAGATCTTAACAATGTTGATACTGATATGATTATTCCAGCACAGCATTTAAAAAAGGTGAATAAAGAAGGCTATGGTGAATTTTTATTTTCTAATTTAAAGCAATTATATCCAGATTTTATTCTTAATAATCCTAATTACGTTAGTGGAGAAATTTTAATTTCACGTGCTAATTTTGGCTGTGGTTCTTCACGTGAACACGCAGTATGGAGTTTAATTCAGTACGGCATCAAAGTTGTAATTTGCAGTTCTTATTCTGATATTTTTTATAATAATGCGACTAAAAATGGTTTACTAATTATAAAACTCTCTTCAGATGTGATTGACTCTTGGTTGAGTTCTGCCATAGCTAATTCACAAAATGAAATGGTGGTTGATTTAGAGCAACAAACAGTTGAATATTGTGGCCTAATACAGCACTTTAACTATGATCAATTTAGACGCTACTGTTTGCTACAAGGTTTAGATGATTTAAATTATTTATTAACTCATACCAAGGAAATTAGTGCTTATGAACACCAGTTTATCAATTAAAAATATTGCCGTTCTTCCTGGAGACGGTATTGGTCCTGAAGTTATGCAAGCAGCAATTGAGGTGTTAAATGCTGTTGCGTGCAAAGCACAGGTTAAATTTAATTATAGCTATGGACTAATTGGCGGTGCTGCTTATGATAAATATAATAATCATTTTCCGGAGCAAACACGTTCTATTTGCGCGCAAAATGAAGCAATTTTATTTGGTTCAGTAGGTGGTCCAGTTAAGGATTATTTACTACCAAAGTGGAATAATTGTGAAGCTAACTCACTTTTAGCCTTACGCCAAGCGTTTAACTTTAATATTAATCTACGTAAGGCTAATATTTTTGCTGAATTGGCTGAACTATCGCCGCTTAAAAACCACTTAGTTAATCAAGGCCTGGATATCATTATTTTTCGCGAATTACTTGGTGATATTTATTTTGGCAAGCATGTTTTAGAACTGTCATCCTCCCCTAAAGTAGCCTCTGATGTTGCTACTTACACAGAAGCACAAATTGCTAGCATTAGCCATTTTGCTTTTAAAACAGCGCGCTTACGCAAGAAAAAATTAGTTTCAGTAGATAAGGCTAATGTTTTAGCCACTTCTAAATTATGGCGCTTAATTGTGCAGGAGATAGCACAACAATATCCAGATGTTCAACTACAACATATGTTAGTAGATAATTGCGCAATGCAATTAATTGCTAATCCTGGACAGTTTGATGTAATTCTTACGGCTAATTTATTTGGTGATATTTTATCAGACGAATTATCTATATTATCTGGATCATTAGGCATGATGCCATCCGCTAGTTTTAATGCAGACGGTTTTGCTCTTTATGAACCCGCAGGTGGTTCAGCTCCAGATATAGCAGGAAAAAATATAGCTAATCCTATCGCGCAAATACTATCAGCAGCGCTAATGTTAGACCACTCTTTTAATTTACCAACTGAGGCTCAATTAATTAATCAAGCAATTAAAAAAACATTAATTAGCGGTTTTAGAACAGCTGATTTAGTTACCGCTAATTCAAATTGTACTGTGGTTGGGACTAAAGAATTTACGGCTCAAGTAATTGCTAATTTATAAGTAAATGTGGTTTAAATTATAAAAAAAGCAAGGAACTAATCCTTGCTTTACTAATTTAATATAACAGTAACACTTGATTAAAAATCGTCATCACTACTTTCATCTTCATAGTAACCACCATCATCATCTTGCAGTAACTCTTCTAAGCCTTCAATTCCTTTAAAACTATCTAAAAAGCTTTTTAATTTATCCGCTCGATTAGGTTGCCTTAATTTACGAATAGCTTTAGCTTCAATTTGTCTGATTCTCTCTCGCGTAACATCAAATTGTCGTCCAACTTCCTCTAAAGTATGATCACTCAAAGTATCAATACCAAAACGCATACATAATACTTTAGCCTCACGTGGCGATAGTGTATCTAAAACTTCACGAATAGTTTTCTTTAAACTATAATCAATACCATGATCTGCTGGAATTACTGTCGCTTTATCTTCAATAAAATCACCAAAACTAGTATCATCTTCATCACCAATTGGCGCATCCATAGAAATAGAATCATGTGCAACTTGATAAATCTTTCTAACTTTTTCTTCAGTTATTTCCATCTTTAAAGCTAATTCTTTAGCTAAAGGCTCACCAGATTTCTCCTGTAGCAATTTTCGATGCTCTTTACTCATTCGATTAATGGTTTCAATCATATGCACAGGAATTCTTATGGTTCTTCCTTGATCGGCAATGGCACGAGTAATTGCCTGTCTTATCCACCAGGTGGCATATGTCGAAAATTTATAGCCCTTGCGATATTGAAACTTGTCAATGGCTTTAATTAACCCAATATTACCTTCTTGAATCAAATCCAGAAAATGTAAGCCACGATTAGTATATTTTTTAGCAATTGAAATTACTAATCTTAAATTCGATTCAACCATTTCTGTACGCGCTTTTTTCTGCTCACGTTCGGCCTTTTGTAGTTGTTTAAATAAACGTTTAACTACTTCAATCTTAATTTTAAGATCGTCTTCAACTGCTTTAATCTTTTCTTGTTTCTCAACAATATCAAATTTTAATTTATTAAATAAATCGGCATATTTCTTATTCGGCTCATGTGTTTGAGCCCAATTTGTTTCATTAGCTAAAAATTCTTTACGGAATTTATCCTCAGGAATTTTTATCACATCACAGGCCATACTAAAAATTTCATTCTCCAACATCTTAATTTCTTTATGGCCATTACGTAAAATATCACAAAATTGTTCTATTTGTTTATTGGTAAATCTAATTTTCCCTAGTTGTGCCGTAATATCTACAAGTAATTTTCTATATTGCTCCGAATCAGTAGAATATTTTTTAATGACTTTATTT
>JAPJMP010000114.1 GCA_026461645.1 Burkholderiales bacterium | reverse complement strand
TAAGGTGAAGTATTCTATTTACAATGGAAGTCGGTGGTTAACAAGAATATTATGGTCTCTGCAGCTCAACATGGTGCCCAAAAAATGCGGAATTTAGGATATTAAGCTTGGTACTTATCATGGTTTTTCTAATCGATAAGTCCAAGCTTTTTAGCTTTCCGATACAGAAATTACAGTGCCGAAATTATTCTTTGTATAACAGTATATTATGCGTTGTTGAGTTAAAATAAAGTACTCAATCAAGTATAGCAAAAAATAATTTATACCGAATATACATAAAATTCCGTACCGAAAGTAATGTAGTAGGGTAACTAAGTAACAGAGTAACTTCAAAATTATTGATTAAACAATTAATAAGTATTAATGTAGTATGCGGCGAAAAATTATCTATGCCACTTTGTGAGCACGTGCCAGGATTTGATTAATATGAAAGTCATGATCGTAATCCCAGTATATTCGTTCATCTTTGAAATGAACCTGTCTAAAAAATTCTATATCATATAATCTTTTGTAGGATGGTATTCGTTCTATTTCTCTCTTTACATCAAAATCAAATGCATTGCCGTCGTCTGTGGTTATGTGCAGGGTATAATTATCTAATGGTATTACAGATATAAACTTAGTCATGATTTTTACCTCAAAGGCTCTATTCGGAAAAGTTCTTTACCTTCAATTGCTAACTTCCAGTCAATAAGCAAATCATCTTTATGAATTTCAATCCATGCTTGAAGTATCTTTGTTTGCTTGGGTGGAAATTTGCCTGCTAGCATATTACCATCTTCAATAGAAAATGATGCATTAAAGTCCTGATATTCAGCGTGTATATGCGGGATATTATGTTTTTCATTGTCATAATAATAACATTAAAATCTGAATTCCATAAAAAATTGATATTGTAGGCATATAAATGTTTCTATTAAATATTTACTAAGGATATTTTAACACTGATACTCGGGATGTTGCATCTTTAGATGTTTAAGAAAAATTAATTTATACCGGATATACATAAAATTCCGTACCGAAAGTAATGTAGTAAGGTAACTACCGAAAGTAATGTAATAGGGTAACTAAGTAACATAGTAACTCGATTCAATTAATTACCAATAAATTTATAATCAGCCGGATAAGTAAATCCTTTTGCTTCGGATCTGATTCCGCAATTAAAAGTGCTAATGAAGTGAGCCCGATATTATCAATTTTTAATGGTAACTTGTTTAACTGTATATAAAGTAAAAATAGAAAGCTACCAATTCGTTTGTTACCATCACTAAATGGATGATCTTTTATTACCATGTAAAACAAATTGGCTGCTTTTTCTTCTACACTCTTATATAACTCTTCACCAAACATGGTTTGGTCCAGGTTGGATAAAATCGATTGTAATTGATCATTGCGTTCATTACCAAATAAAGGGGTAGCTTCACCGATATTTATCAGACTGGATTTAAACTCGGCTATGGCTTGTATTGTTGTTCCATGACTTAAGCTATTGCTTGTTTTATGAGTATTATTTGGTATCGCCAGCTTATCTTCATCATATTGCAGTAATGAAGACCAAGTAACAGTATACTCATTAATTAAGCTGATTATATTCTGTCCTTGCTCGGTAATTAGTTGGTTATTAATCAATGTTTTATTCAGTAAACCTAGTAAATTTTGATACTCGTTATGAGTTTTATCCAGAATGTTATTGTTTAGAGCATAACCTTTAAGTAGGTATTCTTTTAATACAGCATTGGCCCAACGTCTAAATTCCACACCACGTTTTGATTTTACACGATAGCCTACAGAAATAATAACATCAAGGTTATAAAAAGCTACTGGCTTATCTGAATTTGCAATATGCAAAAAATGCATATTGCTTTTTTCATCTAATTCATCCTTAAAGATATTCTTAATATGTCTTGAAATAACTGATTGATCTCTGCCAAATAGAAATTCAATTTGTTTTTGTGATAACCAAACGGTATCATTACTTAATTGGACATCGACGGTTATATCACCATCTGTTGATGAGAATAATATTAATTTATCATTTAACATTCTAGTTCTTACTCCAAAATATTGTTTTTATATGTCGAAAAATCAGCATTTTTCGACATGAGACTTAGATTATTCTTTTTCTATGGGTTTTGTTTCAGTATCCCACACCATAGTACTAAGTGTGTACTCAAACCATTCTTTAAACATTTTTAGGGTTCGATTTTGGGGCCATAGGGTTTCATCCATATACCAGTTATTTAATTGCTCAATAAAAAGTTTGTCAAAATGCTTTTTGAGCCAACTTTCCATTTGTTTTAAGTCTTCATACTCCGGTAAAAGATATACATCGCAATCTTGAAGGCTTTCGCTGAAATCTTCATCGGGCTCAATATTCTTTAACCAATCATAAAATGGCTGTTTAGGCTTCAAAGTTAATGCTGTTCTATTTATAAATTCAAGGTTTCCTGGTTCAAACATGCTTATCTTCTTCATTATAAAACCTATACTGACTCTTCTATAAGATCTTTGTCTACAGCTGCTTGTTCCAACTCATTTAAGTAGTCAAACATTTTTTTCTTTGGAGTTTCTGGATTAAGCCACCAATCAGTGGACCATATACGATGTATTTTCCAACCTAATTGTTCTAAAATCATTTGACGTAGCCGATCTCGATCTCTGGCATTTGCCGCTGAGTGATATGTGGCTCCATCACATTCAATCCCCAATAAATAGCTACCAGGCTCATGTGGGTTAACCACTCCAATATCAATTCTATACCCGGATACGCCGACTTGAGGGTGAACAATCCAACCATGATCTCGAAGGGAATTTATAACCATTATTTCAAACGGACTATCTGGCTCCCTACCTGTAGGCAAGGCTTGCTTGGCTAAAGCACGAGGTCCATTAAGAGCAAAATCTAAATATGCTTTTAGGTCGGCCACACCACGTGATTTGGTTCGAGTTAAGTCAATATGCTCGGGGCGAAGGCTACTAAATATTCTTACTTCATGGCGAGCACGAGATGCTGCAACTATACCACCCCAAATTATTAAACAGTAAATTTTAAAATCTTTTTCATATTTAAGCAACTCTTTGGGTCACTACGTTATTATAATAGAATTCCATTGGTTTTGCATAATTAATTGATTGATGAAATCTTTTATTAT
>JAPJMP010000113.1 GCA_026461645.1 Burkholderiales bacterium | reverse complement strand
TTGTCCGTTCATATTGTCATCCTTCTTGAAATTATTAATGACAATAGTTTACAGCTAATAAATGAGAAATTATAAGATGGGGTTTATGGAGCGCTTACAGTTGAAAACCAAGCAGACTAAATCTTTTAAATTTTTGAAATTTGCTTGTGAACAAATATAGTATTTAATTTTAGCTAAGGCTGTTAAAAAATATCTTGATCGAGGCTAACTAAAACCACTAATTTGTATTTAAACTTTATAAATGTTGCAAAAAATTATGTGGAAAAATCTACAGCTAGATGCTGATAAGGTGGCTTGATATATAGTTGTTTTTTGTTTCAACTATGTTTTTTAGAATAATTTAACCAAATTAATTTTTTAATAGGCGAGCAATTATGAATAGTCTAACTGCAAATAAAATTAAGGCAACCACTATGGGGCAGGTAGTAAAAATCAACGATATCAAAGCTATTACCCCTAATGAAATTAAAGCCATTCAAAATTGTGTTATTACTCACGGAGTATGTGTGATTAAACAACCTAATTTAAGTGTTCATGATTTAAATAAATTTAGCTCTTTGTTTGGTGAGAACATTAATTTACCAACGTTTATGACTTATGATAATCGCGTTGAAAATGAACCGTGCGTAGTTAGAATTTCTAATATTGATAAAAATGGTGTTCTCATTGATAATTTTAAAGGTGCAGAATATTGGCACCAAGATGGTGACTATTATCCAGATAAGAAAAAGCAAGTATGGAATTTTTTGTATGCAGTTATTACCCCTAAAACAGGCGGTGCAACTGGATTTAGCGATGGCCAACGAGTACTAGCAACCTTACCTCAGGAATTATTACAAAAAATTGAAAAGTTACAAATTAGCATCAGTTTAGATGATGTTCCTGATTTCAAAAAGTTTAAAGCAAATTCCCCAAATCAAAACACCAGCAGCTGTGTTTATCATAACATGGTACAACAACTTGATTATACCAAGACTAAAAGCTTATATTTAGGTGGTTTAAATATTACTAAAGTTATTGGCTATAATCCCCAACAATCTAATCAATTAATTGAAGAGTTGAGCACTTATCTTTTTGCTGCAGATAATTTGTATATTCATAATTGGGAACCTGGTGATTTATTAATCTGGGATAATACATTAGTTTATCATCGCTCAATGGGTGGCTATGGCAATGAAAAACGACTTTTATACCGAATTCAAACCTGGGTTTTTCAATAAATAAATTATGCTATAATGATATAATTAAATTTGTAAATTATTTTTTGCAAACAAAATATTACAGGCTTACACTTAACATAGGGATAATATGCAAATAATTATTATTACTGGATTTGCAGGTGCTGGCAAATCTACAGCATTAAAAATTTTAGAAGATAGCGGTTATTTATGTGTTGATAATTTACCCCCGCCGTTATTAATTCAATTAATTGAATTATATTCTCTTAGCAGTAAAATTAACCAAATTGCTGTAAGTGTTGATACTAGATCTTATTCGTTATTACGCCAACTGCCTAATGTTATAACTAATTTAGCCTCCTTAAATATTCCAGTTAAAATAATTTTTTTAGATGCCAGAGTTGATGCTTTAATAAATCGATTTTCTGAAACACGCAGAAAGCATCCTTTATCTAGTAATACTAAAACTATTTATGATTGTATTAAAGAGGAACAAGAATTATTGTCGGTTATGGCAAGTATTTCTCATCGCATTGATACTAGCGATCTAACCGCCAATCAACTTCGTGCCATTATTAAACAATTTGTGAATGCTGATTATTCACAATTAAATGTAATTTTTCAATCATTTGGTTTCAAATATGGCCTACCAATAGATTCTGATTTTGTCTTTGATGTCAGATGTCTGCCTAATCCTCACCATGATAAATCAATTCGTGATTTTAATGGTACGCAAACCCAAATTATTGAGTACCTAAATAAGCAACCAAAAGTGCAAAATATGATTAATGATATTAATAATTTTTTAAAAACTTGGTTAACTGATTTTAGCTTAGATAATAGAAGTTATGTCACGGTTTCAATTGGTTGCACTGGCGGCAAACATCGTTCTGTATATATATGTGAATCCTTAGCTAATCTAACCCAAAAATTAGGCTATAAAACTATTATTCGCCATCGCCATATTAATCACTTAGAAAACAACTAATTTATGTTATAATAATACATTATTTTAAAACTCATTTTTAGGCCCTTGTCATTATGAAATACAAAAAAATTACTGATTTACAATTAAAAAATAAAATTATTTTCCTGCGGACTGATATGAATGTGCCTATTTTAGATGGCGAAATCTCAGATAATACTAGAATTACAGCAGGATTAACCACCATTAAGTATGCTCTGGAACAAGGTGCTAAACTTATTATTGCTACCCATTTAGGTCGTCCTACTGAAGGTCAATTTGATGCTGATTTTAGCGTTGCTATTATTGCCAAAAATTTAGCTAAACTACTCAATATGGATGTACCAGTGCTAAGTGAAATACCAGAAAAAATAAATTTTTCGCATTCAAATATTGTGATGCTAGAGAATGTAAGATTTAATGTTGGTGAAAAAAGCAACGATTCTCAATTGGGTAAAAAATATGCTAATTTATGTGATATTTTTGTGCATGATGCTTTTGCTGCCTCACATCGTAAAGAAGCATCTACTGACGCTGTTGGTTACCATACTGATACTGTATGTGCAGGGTTATTAATGATTAAGGAACTTGAGGCTTTAACTAGTGCCGTTACTAATCCCCAATCACCTGTAGTAGCTATAGTTGCTGGCTCTAAGGTATCAACTAAATTAAACATTTTAAAAAATTTAGCACATAAAGTTGACTATTTAATTGTTGGTGGTGGAATTTTAAACACATTTTTACTGGCAACTAACCATAAAGTTGGCAAATCATTAGTTGAAAAAGAATTAGTTAATGAAGCCAAGCAAATTATAGAAATAATGAATGCTAAAGGCAAAGTTATTCCTTTACCTGAAGAAGTTATAACAGCTAAGCATTTTAGTCCTAATGAGATTGCCGTTGAAAAATCAATAAATTCAATTGAAGCTGATGATATGATTTTAGATGTTGGGGCAAACTTTGCCAATAAATTATCTGAGGTAATTGAAACAGCAAAAACTATTATTTGGAATGGTCCAATTGGTGTATTTGAGTTCGATCAATTTGCCAATGGTACCAAAGTACTTGCGCATAGTATTGCTAATAGTAAAGCCTTTAGTTTGGCTGGTGGCGGTGATACTATTGCAGCCATAAATAAATTTGCACTTATGCATAAAATTAGTTACGTATCAACTGCTGGTGGAGCACTATTAGAATTTCTTGAAGATAAGGAATTACCAGCAATTACTCTTCTTACAAGGAAAAACTAAACTCATGGATCAATATTCAGTTAAACAATTATTAACTAATACTCCGGCAGCCGGTACTAAAGTTACAATCAAAGGATGGGTTAGAAGCCGACGTGATTCAAAAGCTGGAATATCATTTATCGCCATATCTGATGGCTCAACAGTTAATACATTACAAGTGGTTGCAGAAACTAAACTAAGTAATTATGCTGACATTTTGCGCCTAACTAAGGATTGTTCTGTTATTATTACAGGAACTATAGTTCCGTCGCTGGGCAACAGTCAAGCAGCAGAAATTTTAGCGCAAACCTTTGAAATTATTGGTTGGGTTGACAATCCTGATTCATATCCGGTATCACCCAAAAGACATACTGTTGAATATTTACGCGAAGTAGCTCATTTAAGACCTAGAACTAATCTAATCTCATCAGTAATGCGCGTTCGTAATACCATTTCATTTGCCATTCATCAATATTTACAGCAAAATGGTTTCTTTTGGATTCACACACCTTTAATTACTACATCTGATGCTGAAGGTGCTGGAGAATTATTTAATGTAACTGCTTTTGATTTAAATAATGTACCCAAGAATGCGCAAGGTAAACCTGATTATAAGAAGGATTTTTTTGGACGTGAAACTTTTTTAACGGTTTCTGGTCAATTAAATGTAGAATCTTACTGCTTAAGTATGTCAAAAGTTTATACTTTTGGTCCAACCTTTAGAGCAGAAAACTCAAATACCACAAGACATTTAGCTGAATTTTGGATGGTTGAACCGGAAATTGCTTTTGCTAATTTACAGGATGATGCTCAGTTAGCCCAAGATATGTTAAAATATGTTTTTACTGCCGTATTAAATAATAATCAAGACGACATTGAATTTTTTAATCAGTTTATTAATAAAGAAATTACTGCGCGCTTAGAAAATTTAGTCAATAATGATTTTGAGACTATTACTTATACTGAAGCTGTAAATAAATTACTTCAAGCACATAAAAAATTTGAGAATGAAGTATATTGGGGGGTAGATTTAGCCTCAGAACATGAACGCTGGTTGTGCGAGGAGTTGATCGGTAAACCAACTATTGTCACCAATTATCCTAAAGACATTAAAGCGTTTTATATGCGTCAAAATGATGATGGCAAAACCGTTGCCGCAATGGATATTTTAGCTCCAGGAATTGGCGAAATAATTGGTGGCTCACAACGTGAAGAGCGCTATGAACTTTTAGTTAAACGAATGCAAGAAATGAATGTTAGTCAAGAGATCTTGTATTGGTATCTTGACTTACGTAAATTTGGTACAGTGCCACATGCTGGTTTTGGTCTTGGCTTAGAAAGATTAGTAAGCTATATTACTGGCGTGCAAAATGTTCGTGATATTATCCCATTTCCAAGAACCAGCAAAAGTGCAACATTTTAGGTATAAAGATGAATAAATTTTTAAATATAGTTATTTTACTAATAACATTTAGCTTAACCGCGTGCTCAAATACTCCCAATAGCGTTACTATGACTGTTGCGCAAGGTCAATGTGTGCAAACCAGCCAATATCGTGGAGTTACTCCTAATTTTCAAAATTTAATCGAGTCAAACCCAACTACTACTACCCCATATTGCTTAGCAGTTACTGTACAAAATAACAATACTGGTCTTAATGCCAATAATGTTCAAATAACAAGTTCTGGATTACAAGTTAGTTATTTAAATTTTAGTAGTAATAGCGAATCTACAGCGCAATTATTTGATTCTGCAGCGGCAGGAGTTACTGTATCAACAGCAACACAAACAGTAAATAATTTAATTTTATTTGATCCTTATAATTGTGTAACTACAAGCGGTGCACAGGTATTAGTTTTAGGCATGGGTGGAGGAACCTGTACTTTCTATTTACAAGAAAGTGGCGAAAGTAGTCCTGTTGGAGTATTTCCATATAGCTTAACTTATAACTATACCAATGGTAATGCTAATTATAGTGTTACTAGCACGTTTAATCAAAGAACTACTCTATATGGTGGGACTAATATTGGTTTATATAGTGTTACCGCCAATATAGTAAATAATACTCTTAATCCTTTTACCAATCAAATTCAATGGCAACCTGTATCCAGTGCTACTGGAATGCCGCCAACTCTCGGTTTAACTCGTTCTGCCTATGGAATAGTTTATTTTGCTGAAAGTAATACTGTTTATCAATATAATGGTTTAACCATCACCCAAGTTGGTAATTCTTTGCCACTACCTTCACTACCTTATATAATTAATAATTTAGCTCTTGATACCAATGGTAATTTATTTGCTGGAACTAATGGCAATGGCTTGTTTGTCAATCAATTTGCCAATGAATCAACTTGGACGCAAGTAATCACTAACGGAATTACTAATTCCTCAAATAATATTATTGGATTAAAATCGACAACAAGTAGTGGGAATCCACTTTTATATGTAATTGAAAGTGCTAATGGTTATATTTGTACCTATACTAATGATTCTTCAAACATAAATTGCTTAATTATTCCACCTATAGCTGGAGGAGGTGGTAATCCAGTTTTTCTACAAAATGCATTAGATGTAGATAGTTCAGGTAACTTATATTTTGGTGGATTACTAAATGGCAATCTAAATATTTATAATTGGGCTAGTTCTTTATCACCGTATTCACCTGATATTCCACAAACTAATAGCACAATTGGTGCAGTATTATATAATTTATTTAATACTGAATCTAGCATTTATTTTAGCTTAAGTACCAATGAATCAAACGAAAATTTAGTTTATTCTTGCATTCAAAGCTCTTGTAATCCTGTTGTAAGTGAAAGCGGTAATCCTCTCGGCACTTCACCTCTAAGAGCCAGTGGCTATGTAAATTCATTAACTAATGATGGTTATGGCAATTTATATGCCTCAGGATTTACTTTATATTCAGCCGACTGGGCTAGTAATGAAAGTTCATTCCCAATCAGTGCTGCTTTACTATTTGGTAATAGTGTAACTTATGGTGGTGGTAATTGGATACCAATTTTCCCAGCAACATCGCAACAAAAAATTCTGAGTACTGTTGTTGCTACAACTTTAACCTCTTATTAATGAGAATTTACATGAAATTTTTGCTCAAATTTATGCGCCAATTAATAATTATATCTACACCGGCAATCGTACTTTTGGGTTGTGGAATAAGTAATAATGTTGGGGTTAATTTAATTAATGGCCAATGCCCCAATGGTATAGGCAATGCTCCTTATTGTATGGCAGTGCAAATTGTTAATAATGGTGGTGGGCAAAATTTTATTAATAGTACTAATTTCCCTATTAGTAATATTTCGCTTACCATCTCCAATGTGCCTAATATTGCAAGTCCGGCTACCAGTTCATCACAATATGATCCAAATGGCTGTTTAACTTCAACCATTGCTCCAGGTGGTTCATGTACTTTTTATTTACAATTAACTGGTGAGGCTTTTCCGGTGGCCAGTTATGAAAGTGCTCAAGTAATCTTAAACTATACTGTGAATAATACTTTGTTTGGTGGAAGTACTACTACTGGTAATTATCCATTTAATGCTTATGAAATAACTAATTTATATGTAATGCAACAAAATGGATATTTAACTGTCAATAATGCTGCTTGGACTTTATCTGGATTGGTTGAATCGAATGATGTGGCCAATACCATTGCTGTTGATACTAGCCAATATGGGGTACTCTACATTGGTGGCAATCAAGGAATTTACCCTTATTCAATTAGTCAAACGGCATTATATTCTTCAATTGCTGCATCCAATGCAAATGTAAAAGGAGCTAACAATTTATTGATATCTGGAGGTTATTTATATACTACTAATATTCCAAGTACAAGTAGTAATCAATTATTTAGTTATGCCTTAAGTGCTGAAAGTTGGATTAATTCATCAACATCAATAAATCCAATTTGGCCAAAGTCTATTACTTATAGTAACAGTAATATTTTATTTATTTCAACCTCTTCTGCATCTGAGTCCTCAACACCACAAAATATTTACTATTGTAATATTAGCACCACTTCCAGCCTTTATTCGTGTATCTTTGAAGGAAGTAGTGGTTTAAATTTATCTCAGGTATACAGTCTTGCTGTTTTAGCAAAACCAGGTAGCGAATCAAGTGGCACCTATACTGGTTTATATGCTGGCGGCTTTGGTGCAGCATTTGGTGGATTATTTATTGAATCAGGGAACACTGTAGGTAACTCAGCTAACACTTGGTCAGCTGTTACACCAGCACTTGAGAGTAATACCATTGGGCGAATAAATGTTTTAGCTAATGCAAATGATAACCTAGGCCATGCATTGCTTGTAGCTGGAGATATTAGTGGAAATCTTTGGGTGGTGAATGCTACTAATCCGACTATCGCCTATCCAGTTGTAATTGGTAATCAGGATATTGCAGGTGCAATCGTGGCCATGACTTTTGATCAATTTAGTTCTACTTTATATGTTGCAACTGGCACTAATGTGTATGCTTGTAGTGGCATAGGCTCAACGGCCACAAACAATTTTATTAATGCATCCTGCACTAACTTAAATATTCCAATTAACGGTAACGGTCCAATTGTTAATTTAGCTATTGGCTCATTTTTAGCCAACTCTCTTAATGCACCTACTTCGTTGTTACCATAGAGAATAGCATGAGCAAAATAAAATTTAATCAAGCTCAATTTTATATAACTGTTAATGATTTTAAAGCCTTACCTGAGGCAAGTGTTAAAGAAATTGCTATTTGCGGTCGCTCTAATGCTGGCAAATCAAGTTTATTAAATACTTTAACTAATCAAAATAGATTAGCTTTTACTTCTAAAACTCCAGGTCGAACACAGCATATAAATTATTTTTCAATTGGAACTGATGGTTTATTTATTGTTGATTTGCCAGGCTATGGTTATGCCAAAGTACCAGAAGAAATTAGAAAACATTGGGGAATTTTATTAAGTCAATACTTACAACAACGACAACAAATAGTCGGATTAGTATTAATTATGGATATTCGACACCCTTTGAAACCAAGTGATTATACTATGCTTGATTTTTTTAATGTTACGCATAAACCAATTCATATCGTATTATCTAAAGCAGATAAACTTAGCCAACAACAAAAAATCATGACTTTAAAAACTGTAAAACAGGAATTGCTAGATCAAGGTTACTCAAATTGTACGGTACAAATATTTTCCTCAACAAAGAAATTGGGAGTTGTTGAATTAGAGCAACAATTAACCCAATGGCTTGATATTAGTGCAGTATAAATATTGTTTCTTAGCAATCTAACCACTCTTTCAATGGGTTAAATTAAAGTTTATTATGTTGTTTTTTAAAGAATACAAAAATTGTTACAAACAGTTAACCACTAAACAAAAATTAATTGTTAGTAAAGATTTAATCTTCCTTAATTTAGTGTTTTTAGTTTTAATAATTATTTTCAGTGTCCGAATTCATACAGCTGACACAAATCAACTCAATTATATTAAAAACAACTCTGTTTCCACTAATGCAACAAACTCTTATGCTAAGACCAATAATAATTTTATTACACGGGCATATATAACCGATATTAAAGAGTTTAGCTTGAAAGATACTTCCGTTGCTATTAGCTTTATTCTATCCACCATGTATTCCGCTAAAGATTTTCCAACTACTGACCCAGACATTGAATTAGCTAATGGTAAGATTATTTCACGTAATGTTTATTATAAGACTATAGAATCTGGAATGGTGCATGAGGTTATTGCTTATGAAGCAACAGTTGACCCTTTATTTAATCAAAAACTTTATCCACTTGATCAACAAATTATTTTAATCAATCCGATTGCTAAAAACTGGAGCAATAAAAGTTACAATGTAACCATTAATCAAGTAAATATTGAATCAAATGCTGTTAATCCAAATCATGCTTATCGATTAGTTAAATACGGTTATTCTAATTCTATTGATAGCATGTCGATGAAAATAGGACATACTGATGAAATAATTACTAATAAGGTTAACAGTATTTATTTAATTTTTAATCATAAAAATATATACTCGTACATTAAAAATATTCAATATATACTACTGGGAATATTAATTGCTGTGCTTACTTTATTTGTTAATGGTAAGAATTCATCAACTATTAATGGAAGAATCAGTGTTATTGGCAGTTCAGTTTTTTCTTTAGCTGCCAATGTATTTCAAATAAATGCTTCACTTAAGGCCACTAATTCATTTAATTTAATTGATTTTATTACTTTATTTGCGGGACTGATTATCATGATTTCATTTATCACCATTATCAAAGCCACCAGATTAATGGATACTGATAACTATGAAACTTCCCGCACTTATGAACTGACAATTTGCTATACATTATTATTATATATAGCAATATTTTTTATTAGTATCTATGTTTGCGTTTAACCAATTGAAAAAGTTTTAGTAACTGTCCACTGGCCGCTTTCATAACTAAAAATACCAATTTCATTAGCAATGAAATTTCTGCTAAATGGAATGTGGCCAAAATAATCATAAGCTTTAGTAAAAACTTCTGGTCCTAGGTCACGTTTGGCAATAGTTATATGTGGCACAAAATTATTATTGCTACTAAAAGTAATATTATGGGTTATTTGTTTAATATCGGTAAATAAAATTTCTAAGTGTCTACTTTTATTGATTTCCATAATAATAGTTCTATTATTTAAATGATAAAAACCAGTAATCATAGTATCAATTGGTTGATGATTCTTTTTCAACGCATTGCCTAGTTTACGCGTAATTGAGTTAAGTGCATCACTGTTAGCGCGAAAAGGCGGAATTATTGTGATATGTGCAGGAGATCTAGCAGTCAATTTGCCACCAAATTTCTTTTCGGCCAGAATTTGAAAATTTACTACTTCATCACGTATGGTAGATGGTGGTATTAGAGCTATATGATATAACCCATCGTCAACTACTTTAGCCATTTATTCAATCCTTATGTATAAAGTTTAATTTACCTATTACTTTTGTCTATCACTATGTTAAACATTGTTTTAATAACATAGACGATAAAATACTCGAAATAGTATACACCAAAATCACCCCAACTGCAGCCCCTATTATACCATATGATTTAACTAATACGCAGGTAAAAATTAAGTTAAAACAAAAAACACCTAAATTAAATAGCATTGAAATTTTAGCTTTACCTAAACTAGCTAAGATATTGCCGTTAATATTTCTAAACGTTGCTAATATCCAAAAACCAAAAGCTAGAATTTGAAATGGAATAATACTTGCTTGATATTCATGACCAAAGATTATTAAAATAATTGGTTTAGCTAAAATTATTAATAACATACTGACAGTAAAACTAAAGATAAACATTGCTTTTTGCAGTTTGATTTTTAGCTGCTTAACATATATGATATTATGTGAATTTTTAGCAAAAAAAGGATAAAAGAAAGTACTAACAACTCCAGGGATAAAGTTGATTGCAAAGGGAATAACAGTCGCCACCTTATATTCAGCAACTTTAATTGCATCCTTCATGATATAACCTAAAATAATTATATCCAGCAAAAAAATTAATTGCGCAAAAGCATTCCCTATAGTTACATATATTGAATAATTAAAAAATTGTTTATAATTAATTACTGGAGTTTTAAGCGTAAAGACATTAGGTAGTTTATACAACAGCATTGACAAAATTAAAATTATGGCATATGCAACATAAGTTGCAATAACAAAACCAACTAAACCATGTAAAATAATTCCAACAATATTACACAGTAATAAAATTAAATTTACACTAATTGCAAATTTAGCTAATAAGTTATTTTGCTGTGTTGCTCGAAAATATGCTAAAAAAACATCAATATACAAACGCCCTATTGGGAAAAAAGCCATTGAACATAAAATAATTTTGGCATTAGGAATTGGCACCGCAATGAAATAGGCATAAACAAAAATCCCTAAACTTAAGCCACAATTAAAAATCATTCCTAACTTAAGCGCATATTTCAAATAAGCTAATTCAATTTCGGTATTTTGAGCCTTACTTACAAACTGCAATATGCCACTGGCTGCACCAAAACCATTTACTAACAAAAAGAATGAAATAATAGTGTAACTAAATGCATAGATTCCAAATTGTTGCTGCCCCATTAATCTTACATAAATAATCGAACCACTAAAAGCAACTAATTGCGATACAATATTGGCTACAAAAACCTGAATAAATCCTGAACTAATTGCTCGATTAAATAAATTTTGCATAATTTAGGTTTAATCGGTTAAAGCATTAGGATTAACAACAGTTCCAAGGTGCCTCAATTCAAAATATACTCCACCCATTGGTTGATTAGCCTCAGTACCTGAATTAGCAATTATTTCACCTAAAGTAACTTTTTGATTCTTACTTACACTTGGAATGACACCACTATAAACTGACATATAATCATTATTATGACTAATAATAATTACTTTACCAAATCCTTGTAAGGTTCCAGCATACTTAACTACACCTGCGGCTATAGCAAAAACTGGATATTTATCAACTTTATATAATACACCTTTAATTATTGTGCCATTAAATCCAGCTCCATACGTAAGTGCTGGTTTGCTATTTATGGGTTTAGCTAATTGTTGGCTAAAAAATTTATTTTTTTGACCATTTCTATAACTTTCATTAATAATATGTGGCAGATTGTCTGCATTATTACTTAAAGTAATTAATAGTTTATTTAAGGCTGCGCGCTGCTGCAATAATTGCTGAAATTTCTGCTGTTTGCTAACAATTTTATTTTGTAACTGATCAACTTGCTGTTGATTGATGGCTTTACTTGACTCAAATTGCTTTTGTTTTTCAGCAGTTACAATTAGTCGAGCATTTAAATTATTAACTTCAACTTGTAATCTTTGGTTGATATCAATTAATTGATCTAATTTAGCTTGCAAAATTTGATATTTACCTTGCTCAATAACTAATAACCGATTTAAATAGGCTTGCTTACGTTTAATAGTGCTATTCTCATCTGTACTAACAATAGATTTTGATTGATTTTGCAAAATTATCATTTGCTGATAAATTATAATTGCTGTTGATTCAATATTCTTCTTAGTAGCATTTAAGGTGCTTTCAATGGTCGGAATTAAAGCATTAATTTGCTCTAATTGTTCAACATCAATTTGCCGTTGCATTTTTATCGTATTTAATAATTTATTTGATTGATTAATCGCAATTACTGAATCATTAATCGCATTATCTAAATTACGTTTTTTATTATTTAAACTAGTTAAATCTGCATTAAGTTGCTGCACCTTATTCATCAAGCTATTCATGTTTTGATTAATATCTGTTGTTGATATAGCCAGCACATTAGTACAAAATGCAATTAAAATTAGCACTAACTTATCTCTAATTGACATCACAAGCCCCTTAAATAAATTCAATCAAATTATTGCCAGTCATTTCAGGTGGTGGGACAATCTCATTAAGTCCTAGCAACGATGGAGCTACATCTTTCAATGCTCCATTGGCTTTAATTTTAGCTTTTCGTCCAATATATAAGAATGGCACTAGGTTGGTTGTATGTTGAGTATGTGGTTGTTGTGCTTTGAAATCATACATTTCTTCGCAATTACCATGATCGGCAATTATCAACACCTCACCATTATTTTCTTGCATCGCTGTAATTACTTTACCTATAGCTAAATCCAAAGCCTCAACCGCTTTGATTGCTGCGCCATAATCACCAGTGTGTCCAACCATATCACCATTAGCAAAATTAGTAATAATAAAGTCATACTCATTACTAGTAATTGCTGTAATTAGCTCAGCAGTTACCTGCGGCAAACTCATTTCTGGCTGTTGATCATAAGTTGCAACATTGCGTGGCGAAGGAATTAAAATTCTAGTTTCCCCTTTATATGGGTCCTTATTCCCGCCATTAAAAAAATAAGTTACATGTGGATATTTTTCCGTTTCAGCTATGCGTAACTGTTTATAATGCAAACTAGCCAGAAATTCACCTAAATTATTAGGAACTAAATTTTGCGCAAAGGCAACATCTAAATTAAATCTTTTATCGTACGTGGTCATAGTAATAAAACTAGCCAATTGTACCCTACTGCGCTCAAAATGAGAGTACTCAGGATTAACGATGGCATCCGTTAATTGTAGCGCACGATCGGATCTAAAGTTAGCAAAAATCATGCTATCCCCACTTTTTACTCCAGTATATCCGGCGATAACATGAGGGTGAATAAATTCATCAAAAATATTTTGGCTGTACTCTTTAGTTAACACTTCTTTATAATTATTAGCCTGATAATCTGATTTAGCCAACATAATCGCATTATATGCCAATAATATTCTGTCAAAACGATTGTCTCGATCCATCGCATAAAATCTACCGCTAATTGTAGCAATTCTAATTTTATGATTTTGCGCTATAAATTGCTCTAGAATATGCAAATACTTTGCCGCACTTTGTGGAGATGTATCTCTACCATCTAAAAAAACATGAACATATATCTGCATGATATTTTGCTGCTGCTGTGCCAAGGTAAGTAAGGCCAGAATATGCTCAATATGACTATGCACTCCACCATCTGATAGTAAACCCATGATATGCGCAGTTTTAGTTGTAGTGGCAGCTAGATTCTTTAAAATGACAGCATTGCTAAAAAAACTACCATCGGCAATTGAATTGTCAATTCGCGTTATATCTTGAAGTACTACTCTACCTGCCCCAATATTTAAATGCCCAACCTCTGAGTTGCCGAATTGTCCTGCTGGTAACCCAACTGCTTGACTTGAAGCATCAATTTTACCAAAAGCATAATGCTCAGTTAAATATTGCCAATTTGGCATATTGGCATTTTTAATAGCATTAAAATTTTGTGCATCACTTAAACCAAAACCATCTAAAATTATTAATAAAATTTTCTTCTTTAATGCCATTTTGATATCTCGCTTTCTCCACAGTGGCTTAAATCAATAAATAATTTTGCGCCAAACTCTGCATTCTTGGTAAAATAGAGTTTAATACTACATTATCTACATCTAATTGTATAATATATAAGTATAACATTTTTTATACTGCTTTCTTTAAATAGTTATAATTGTAAGGCGAAAAATATGGAGTTTGAATTTGCACGTGGACATGCTATTTTAGAAGAATCAACAGTCCTCTTTACTGCTGATGAAATAAATAATACAGTAAAAAAAATTGCCACCGCAATAAATCACGAAATAACTGATGAAGTGCCTGTATTCTTAACCGTTATGAATGGTGGCATGTTCTTTGCAGCAAATTTATTACAACATTTTAAATTTCCTATTATTTGTGATTATATTCACTGTTCTAGATACGGTGATGAAACTTTTGGTTCAAACCATATTACCTGGTTTCGCCAGCCTAAAATAGAAACAATTAAAGATAAAAATGTTTATATTATAGATGACATTTTAGATGAAGGGCACACTTTGGCAGAGGTTAGTCGTTTTGTTAAGAATGTTGGTGCTAAATCTTGCAAATTGGTAGTTTTGATTGATAAAAAAATAGATAAAGAAAAACCAATTACTTCTGATTTTATTGGATTTGAAGCACCAAATAAATTTTTATTTGGTTATGGCATGGATATTTATGGGTTATTTCGCAATTTATCCGAAGTTTATATCTATAATAGCTAAAGGAAAATTATTATGTTAATTCTTTCCATTCTAATTACTGTTATCTTGGAACAATTAAAAGCAGTGCTTGGATTAAGAAATAAATTTGCCTCATTAATGCAAAGATATATTAATTTCTTTACTGCTATTCCGATTAGAAACCAAAGACAATTAAGATTAATGTACCTATATGTATCAGTGCCTATAATACTTTTATTAGTAGCACTAAAGTTTCTTTTAATAAAAAGCCATATTTTAAATTTTTTAGTTAATTTGTTTTTGTTTATATTAAGTGTCCACATTTTAACTTGGAAAGAGGAAGCGAAAAATGCTAACTCTGCTTCAGACCGTTCTTTTGTTAGCACTTATGCCAATAAATTTTTTGCCCCATTATTTTGGTATATAGTGCTTCCTGGTGCCATTGGGTCAATCTGCTATTTAGTTATTATGCAGTTAAGCGTTCTTTTAAAATCCAAAAATGTTGATCTAGAAATTTACAATGTAGTTGTGGATAAAATGCTATTTTATATCAATATTATTCCATATATTGTTTTGTTTGTTTTTATTGCTCTAGCCAGTCATTTTGAAGAGTCAATGTATTTTATTCTTGATAAAAAAGCACAGTTTCATAAAAGTTTCTTTTTTCTGGAAAACATGCTAAATGAATTAGTTTTAGTGGCAATAAATAAAGAACGCTTTAAGATTCATGAAAACTTTAAATATGATCAGGAAATTGAAGCTTCAAGTTTTAGTTCGCAGCGCTACACTCCTGAAATTACAGCCTACATAGTTGCCACCTTATATCGTGCTGGAATATTTTTTATTGTATTAATTATGTTTCTCGCTATTGCAAAAATGTTTTAAATTATGATGAAAATAACCATTATTATATTGATTGCTGCTTTAACTAATGCTGCAGCTGACCCAATTTATGAGTATGTTGATAGTTTCGGTCATGTGTTTATTAGCAATAAACCACAAGTTGCTGGACAAGATAAACGGACACAAATTTTGCAAAACGAATTGGCAAGAGAAAGTGCGGCTTTAAATAATACTAAATTATTAATTAAGCAAAACCAACAAACCAGTGGAGCTCAACAGCAAGCCAGACAAAAGGTTTTGAATGATGCTTTAACTGTTCATCAAAAGAATATCAATATATTAAAAAAACAACTTGGCTCTAGCCAACAATAAATTTTTATAGGTGAATAATGAGACAATTTTTAGAGTTTGAAAAACCAATTGCAGATTTAAGTAAGAAAATTGATGAACTGCAACATGTGCATAACGACGGTGAAGTTGATATTAATGCTGAAATATTGCAATTACAGCAAAAACTAACTGAATTAACAGAAAAAATATATACTGAATTAACGCCATGGGAAATCGCTCAGGTTGCACGTCATTCTAACCGGCCAAGAACTCTTGATTATATTAATGGGATTTTTACCGATTTTATTGAGTTTCATGGCGATCGACACTTTGCAGATGATAAATCAATAATTGGTGGTATGGCTAAGTTTGGTAATACTTCTGTTATGCTAATTGGCCATCAAAAGGGAAGTGACACTAAAGAAAATTTAATTCGTAATTTTGGTATGCCTCGCCCTGAGGGGTATCGTAAAGCTTTAAGATTAATGCATTTAGCAGAGAAATTTCAATTGCCAATTATTACCTTTGTTGATACTCCTGGGGCCTATCCCGGTATAGGAGCTGAAGAGCGTAATCAGTCGGAGGCTATAGGTAAAAATTTATATGATATGACCTGCCTAAAAACACAGATTATTGTAAATATTATTGGCGAAGGTGGTTCTGGTGGCGCCTTGGCTATTGCAGTAGGTGATATTGTTAATATGCTTGAATATTCTATTTATTCAGTAATTTCTCCAGAAGGTTGTGCCTCTATTTTATGGAAAAATGCTGCTAAAGCAGCGGATGCCGCCGCCATTTTAGGGATTACTGCGCATAAATTAAAGTCGCTTGGACTAATTGATTCAATTATTACAGAGCCACTTGGTGGTGCTCATGTTGCACATGATGAGATGATGAATAAAATGAAACTTAGTATTAAAAATTCATTAAAAAAACTGCAAGATCTTCCCGAAGATAAACTTCTCAGTAGAAGATTTGAACGGATTATGAGTTATGGCAAATTTAATGAAGAAAGCTAATTTAGAAGAATTAGAACAGCTTGTTATACAACAATGGCCACAAGAGTTAGATGGCCATTTTTCTTATACTATCGCACTAAGTGGCGGCATTGATTCAGTAGTTTTGCTTTTTTTATTAAAGCAAATTAAGCCATATTTGCCCAATGCTGCCAATCTCAAGTTTAAAGCTCTACACATTAACCATGGAATCTCAACTAATGCTCAACACTGGCAAGATTTTTGTAGTGAATTGTGTAAACAATTAAATATTAATTTATCAGTAGCACAACATAAGGTTAGTCGATCTGGCGGTCAGAGTTTAGAGAATAATGCAAGATTAATCAGATACAACGAATTTTTTAAATGTGATGATGAGGTCATCATTTTGGCCCACCATCAGCATGATCAAGTGGAAACTATTTTGAGCCAAATTTTTCGTGGTAGTGATCTACATAATATTGCAGCCATGAAATTACTTACTTACAAACAAGATAAAATTTTCTTGCGTCCGTTAATAAATATACCCAAACCACTAATACAACAGTATGCACAAATTAAAGGTTTAAAACATATTGAGGATGAATCAAATCAAGATACTACTTTCTTAAGAAACTTTCTGCGACAAAATATTTTGCCACAGTTACTCAGTTTTGATTCTAATATTGTAACTAAAATATCTAACTTTGGACTGCAATTACAAAATATATTAAATTTTTGTGACAATATTACTATTGAAGATTTTGCTTCGGTGCAACAGCAAAACAACTGTATTGGCAAACCTTTTATAAGCTGTATCATTCTTGAGGTAAATAGACTAACTAAATTAAATCAACTCAGGCAACTAAATATACTGGCATACTACTTAAAATACAATAACTTAGCCCTACCTAGTTCTAAACAGCAAATAGAATTTTTACGTCAAGTTAAATCTTGTGCTAGCGACAAACACCCTTCATTGTTGCTTAATAATAACTGTAAGATAAGCAAACATGCTGGCTATATTGGGATTGAAACATAAAATAGCTTTATTGACTTTATCACTTTTTGACTATAAATTTTTTATAACATAGTTAAACTAAAAAGGTTACAAAGGCAGGAGCAAATTTTAAAATAGACTACTAACCATAAACAAGATAATAGTCTATTTTGTGTTTATTGATTAATTTCTATTGTTTGAGTACCATAAGATATACCATGACTATAGCTCACGCTTTTCTTACCGGTATCATAGTTAAAATTTATATAAGCATATGCTGCGTAATTAACTCGAAAGTGACCAACCAGTTAACTTTTTTGGTGACCACTGAATTAACTAAAGTTGACCACTGAATTAATGGACTAGAAAACCATAA
>JAPJMP010000013.1 GCA_026461645.1 Burkholderiales bacterium | reverse complement strand
TATAATAACACCAATTATTAGCCAATAGACTTTATTTTTTTTATTCTGCATATAACTACTTATATTGCCACATATTGCTGTAGTAAAAAACATAACCATAATACATACTGAGGGGGAGAAGTAAATAGGAATAATAAACGAACCAATCCAAGTTACAAAAGCAAATAGATTTAACAAAATTAATAAATTTAAATGATTGGTAAATAAAGTTTTATATTCTTGAATAATTGTTTTATAATTAATTAAATTGAAAAAGATTATAGCCAAACTAACCGATACAAATACCATGAAAAAACTTGGTACTACATTACCAATTATATGAATAAAAATAAATGATAAAGCTGTATCAAGAACATAAAGTAGCATAAATAGCATTTAATATATCCATTTAAGGTTTAGACACAATTAAAGTATTTAGTTTATCATAATTAAAATTATAAAACTTTAAAATTATTAACTATGAAGCCCATTATCATCTGATCTACGACTATTCTTTATAAGATTCGATATTGATTTACAACCTCATTGAGTTTTAAAAAACAATATAGTCTAAACAATTAATCAATTTAAGAATATATCTATCACATGTATTTGTTGGCGCGCTTAGAATTAACAAAAAACTATTCATATAAGTCTAAACTAATTAATTTGATCTAAGTTAATTTTAGCACATGATATAACTGTTATTAATATAATAGTAACCCATGCACAAAAAAATATTGTCATAACTTATATGATGTAAATATAAAGACTATAGCTTTGATCTTTAATTATCTACATATTATGATAAGATTGAGTCTAAATATTAATCGTTATAGGTGCTAAATAATGCCAGAACTACCTGAGGTTGAAACGGTAAAGAACGGAATTTATGGAATTAAATACTCCAAAATTGCTAACGTTATAATCAGAAATTCCAATTTACGCTATAAAATTTCGTCAAATTTTATGCATCAAGTTATGCACAAACAAATTATCGACGTTCAGCGCCGCGGTAAGTATTTAATTTTAAATCTAAATCAAGGTAATATTTTAATTCATTTAGGCATGTCAGGTGCTATTAGCTTATTAAAGAAAGAAATTCCAGTACTTAAAAAACATGATCACTATGACATTCAGCTAACAAATGAATATGTATTACGCTATAATGATCCACGTCGATTTGGCTTTATTGTGTTTGAAGAAAATTTATTGCAGTCTAAACATTTAATTAATTTAGGACCAGAACCTTTAAACACCGAATTTAATGCTAATTATCTAGCTAAAGTGTTACACACTAAAAAATCAACGATTAAGCAATTGATTATGAATAATAATGTTGTAGTTGGTGTTGGCAATATTTATGCTTCGGAATCATTATTTAAAGCTAAAATTAGCCCATTACGTATTGGTTCATCATTAAAAAAAGTGGAAGTAAAATTATTAGTTCAAGCAATTAAAGAAGTATTAGCTCAAGCAATTATGCACGGAGGAAGTAGTTTAAGAGATTACAAACAAGCAGATGGCAATTTAGGCTATTTTCAGAATAGTCATAGTGTATATAATAAAGCAGGTCAGCCTTGTTTACGCTGCAATAGTATTATTTTAGAAATTCGTTTAGGTCAACGAAATAGCTTTTATTGTGCTCAGTGTCAAAAATAAATTTAGTTTTTGTGTTTAATTTTAAATACTTTAGTTGAGCAACTATTTGCGCTACAGCCATTGCATAGTGTAGCACAGCCTTTAGCTTTTCTCATTTTGCTAAAGTTTCTATATAATACTGTAACTGCTGTAAATAATAGTAAACTTACGCCTAAAATATCAAGAACATGTAAATTATGCATAATATTTATCCTATAAAATAAAGTGAAAGATGATAAACAATAAATGCGGCAACATAAGCCAACATAAATTGATAAGCAAAACTATAAATTGGCCATTTCCAACTATTAGTTTCGCGTTTAATTACGGCCAAGGTTGAAGCACACTGTGGCGCAAATACATACCATGCAAGTACGGCAAGACCGGTTGAAATAGACCAACTATGGGCAATAACAGAACTTAAACCATGGGCTACAAATTCGTCACTACCACTAATTGCATATAACGTTCCTAGTGCTGATACAAATACTTCACGTGCTGCCATACCAGGAATTAGTGCTGCTACCACTTGCCAATTAAAACCAATTGGACTAAATAATGGATGTAAAAATCTGCCAATAATACCAACAAAACTATAATCAATATCTGGTAAGCTTGCTTGACTTGGTGGTAATGGAAATGATGACAATACCCACAAAACAATCATAATTGAAACAATAATGGTTCCGGCGCGTTTTAAAAACAGTTTTGCTGGTTTTAGTAATTCTATGATTAAATTTTTAAGTGAAGGTAATTTATAACTTGGTAATTCAATAATAGAGGTTTGTTGATGATTTTTAAGAAAAAATATTTTCATTACAAAAGCTACGCCTAGCCCGAACACTATACCGCTAAAATAAAGCATAAACATTACTAAGCCCTGTAAGTTTAAAAAACCATAAACAGTTTTAGCTGGAATTAAAGCACTAATTAATAAGGTATAAATTGGTAGACGAGCTGAACAGGTCATCAACGGACTAATTAAAATAGTTACTAATCTATCCCGCTTATTTTCAATGGTACGTGTAGCTAATATTCCTGGAATAGCACAGGCAAAACTGGAAAGTAAAGGAATAAAAGCTTTACCATGCAGCCCTGCTCCACCCATAATCTTATCCATTAAAAAAGAGGCCCTTGACATATAACCACTATCTTCTAAAAAAACAATAAATAGTGAAATAGTTAAAATTTGTGGTAAAAATACTAATACCGCACCGACACCAGCAATAATTCCATTACCAAGTAAGTTAGCAAATAAACTATTTGGCATTAATTGAATAACTGCTTTTTGTAAATAATCTACCCCATCTTGCATTATGCCCTGTGGAATAGTTGCCCAACTAAACACAGATTGAAAGACTAAAAATAATACAATTAAAAGGACTAGGACGCCAAGTACTGGATGTAATAAAATTTTATCAATTCTATCACTGAGTAATGATGGGATACCCTCTTTAATTTGTACTTTTTGTATTATAGTAGCAACTTGCTTATGATATAAACGATTCATTTCAATATCAGGCTCAACCCAAACACTTGGAGTATGAGAAATATTCGGATAAATATCATCAATAGCTGTTACTAGACTTTCTACACCAAATTTTTTTATCGCAACAGTAGGAATTACCTGAGAATTAATTTCTTGTTTTAAATACTCAAGATTATAATGATATCCCCTATTTTCTGCAATATCAAACATATTTAATGCCACAATAATTGGTTTGCCAATTTGTTTTAATTCAAGTAATAAACGTAAACCATTATTTAAATTAGTTGCATCTAAAATACATAAAATTAAATCAACATTAGCTTCATCTTTTTGCTGGTCTGTTACTACATCTAATGTAATTTTTTCATCAGGACTACGTGATTTTAAGGAGTAAGTTCCAGGTAGATCAATTAAAGTACAATTTAAGTTATTAGTGGTAATAAAATAACCATGTTTTTTCTCAACAGTAACTCCAGCATAGTTTGCAACTCTTTGTTTACTGCCAGTTAAAGCATTAAATAATGCTGTTTTACCACAATTTGGATTTCCAACTAATGCTATACGTAAATTATTAATCATTTAGATTTCTCAACTAAAATTAGTCGTGCTTCACTTTTTCTTAATACTACCTTATTATTCGAATTATTAATTCTAACTGCAATTGGGTTATTAAATACCCCCTTATGCATAACTTTAACTTTA
>JAPJMP010000012.1 GCA_026461645.1 Burkholderiales bacterium | reverse complement strand
GCTTTAACCAATGTTTTTTATGCAATATTCAGGTTAATAAATTTGGCTACAAAATTATTTATCATTTTATACAGACATAAAAAAAGCTCATGTGGTGCGCATATTTTGGAGATCTTACGGCTTCCGCAACAGAGTCCTTACTGAGCATCATTGATATGGTTATATCATGTTTCAATGAGCTAAAGTCAAATTATTTTACAGTAAATTGTACTTAGCTCATACGCAAATGGCAGCTTAGTTGACAATCGGTGTATTAGTATGATAGAATGGGTGTGTTTAATTAGATTTTATTATTGACAGCTTGAGCTGTAGCTTTAAATTTTAGATTGGTGGGGGGCATGAAAAAAACTAATATTATTACTTTGTTATTCTTTTTATCTTTAACTAATTTTGCAACTGCTTATTCGGTTACTATGTGTGATGATGGTTCATCCTCTGCAGATCCTATTGCTGGAACTGAAATTGGTATTTCAGTATGGAATGCGCAATGGACTAATAATAAACAATTTACTGCTCCTGTTGGCAACTGTATTTATGTATCTGGATTATCAGGGGGAGATTTTGTACAGTTTGGAAAATTATTTGTCGCAAAAGCATTATATTAATAAAAATCAAGCGAATAGTTTTAATAATACTTCAGAATGGTGTATGTCATCAAACGCAACAACCATTCAAGCATCAGGTATCGAAACAACTTCTCAATGGCGATGGTTACCTTCTGGGGCTTGTTATAACTTTGGTGCAGGACAAGATTGGCACGATTCAATTTGGAATATTCCACCGCAAAATACAGGTGGCGAGAATGAACAACGCACAATTATTAACTCAAATAGTTTTGTTGCAACATTTCAAGGCATTGAACATCCAGCTTATTTTACTTCAACAGGAGAATTTGCCAACTTAAAAATTATTGGACAGAACGGTTACAATGCTGATGTTGTTGCTTCTACTGGTACACTTGCGGTTGCAAGTAATAGCTCAGAAAATAGTTATAATTTAGTGGAATCTAACATTAATATTTTACAAGTTTATTATACCTGGTCAACACCAAATTTTAGTACACCAGTAATTGCTAATATAGCAACTGTATTAAGAGAAGATGGAAATGATTATTTCTGTGTCGATTCCAAATATCAAACCCTAACCGAATGGAGCATAACACCAGAAGTAACAGATGGTTCAGATAATTATAGCGCGACATTATATCCATTTGCTTATATTTCAGGAAATAATTGCTACGAAGATGAGTAGCGTTGATTAGTTATTTATAACTTATTGTTTTAAGGTTAAACTTTTTATGAAAACATCTTTATTAGTTATCACAAATTCTACAATTTTAGCCCTTTGTGGTTGTACCATTGGCACAACAAACTCCAATCAGCTATGTCCAATTAATGCTCCTATGTTTGATCAAAATATTGCGCAAGCGGCATTAAATAAGTGGGGTACTAATGCATTTGCTTATAGCCCATTTGAAAGCAATAGCTCTTGCCCACAATGTATTGATCCATATGTCGGAGCTGCTTATTTTGCTGCAGCAGAGTACTTACCTAATGCGGTACTGTTGCCAACAGTTAGCCCAATTACGCGTAAAGGTACACAACAAATATATGATTACTTTACCAATTTTTTAAGTAATGGTCCACAAGCTAATTTCAATCCGGAATCAGTAGAGCCATATATTACATACGCTACTTGTGGGTATGGTGAGATTAGTGGGTACTATAATTTTAATTTTGCTAGTGGTTTGGAAAGTGAAGTTGAGGCGCGCTATACTTATGCATTTAAATATTTAGCAGCTAATCAAAATGTTGCGGTAACCATTGAAAGCGGTACTGAATCTGGCACAGTAATTAATTATACGCAAACTCCTGGTTGGTATATACAATTACATAATTCAGCAAAATTGCCGAGTGAACCTGAAAATTTAAATATAACTTATTAAGTTAAATAAAGATTATTGTTTTTAATGTAAAGAGCAACTTCTGGTGGAACTAAATTAACAATATTTTCACCAGCTTTAATCATGGCACGAATTTGTGTTGAAGAAACGTCATAATAGATGTCAGGCGATAATAAATATATATTTCCACTGATTGCAGTTTGCTCAAAATTATTCGTTTGTCGGTTTAAAATTTCTTGTTTTAATTTAGTATCAGAAATGTCATTATAATTATAACCATGTCGATTTATCACAATTAAGTTAGTTAAATTAAAAATATCATGATAATATTCCCAGGTATTTAAGTTAATTAAAGAATCAAATCCAAGAATAAAATAAAACGGCACTTTGCTTCCATATTGTGAACGCAGTAACGTTAGGGTCTTGTGCGTATAATAATATTCATCAGCAAATAATTCAAGCGTATTAACTGCAAAATTTGGATTAGATTTAATAGCTAATTGCAACATTTCCAATCTTTGTATAGGAGTTGCAGTTAATTTTGATTTATATGGTGGGACAATATTGGGTAAAAAAAATACAGGGGCCTCTAAAATTTTATTTATGACTGCAGCAGATTTTAAGTGACCATTGTGAATCGGATTAAAAGAGCCTCCAAAAATGATTAATTTATCTATTGCCATATGCTTTTATTTTTTACTGCTACTAATTAATAATGAATCTAAATATGTTTGATCTATGTCACCAGTAATATATTTGCCATTAAAACATGAAGCATCAAAATTAGTAACTGCAGGATTTAAGTCGGTAATTGATTTTTTCAAATCAGTTAAACTTAGAAATATTACTTTATCGGCACCAATAAATTCTGATATTTCTTCGTCATTACGATTGTGCGCAATGAGCTCATTGTAAGTTGGCATATCAATTCCATAAACATTAGGGAATTTAACTTGTGGTGCTGCAGAAGCTAAATAAACTTTTTTTGGTTTGCACTTGCGTACAATGTCTATAATTCCTTTTGATGTCGTACCTCTTACAATAGAATCATCAACCAATAATACATTCTTATTCTTAAATTCGATGGCGATTGGGTTTAATTTATTGCGCACTGCAAGAATACGTTGTTTCTGATTAGAGAGCATAAAAGTTCTTCCAGTGAAACTGTTTTTAACAAAACCTTCGCGATATTCTTTTTTTAAATAATTAGCCACTTCTATAGCCGAAGTTCTTGAAGTATCAGGTACAGCAATTACAACATCAATGTCTAAGTTACAATTTTGAATGGTTTGTGCTAAATATTTACCCATATTCTCACGAGCACTTTGTACTGAAACACCTTCAATTATAGAGTCAGCTCGAGATAAATAAACAAATTCAAATAAACAAATATTTAAAGTTGGATTAGGATGGCATATTTTACTTTCAATTTCACCATTGCTCTTAATAATTATAGCTTCACCTGGTTTAATATCGCGAATATATTCAAACTCCGAGGTATCAAGAGCACAAGATTCAGATGATACTATATAGCTATAACCTGTAGTGCTGATTTTTTTTCCTAAAATTAATGGTCGAATTCCGAAATTGTCACGAAAAGCTATCAACCCATAGTTGGCAATTAAACTTACTACGGCATATCCACCTTTAACCTTTTGTTGCAAATTAGTTAAAGATTGAAAAATAATTGTGTTATTTAATTCAGAATGTATAGACAATTCTTCAATCTCACTAGCTAGAACATTGGTTAAAATTTCTGAATCAGAGTAAGTTCTTAAGTGGCGTTTACTTTTACTTAAAATTTCAGTTCTTAATTGTGCAGCATTAGTTAAATTGCCATTATGGGCAAGCATAATACCATAGGGGGAATTAACATAAAATGGTTGTGCTTGTTCAGGATCGTTGGCTGAGCCAGCTGTGGGATATCTAACATGACCAATTCCAGCTGTTCCAGTCAAATAATCTAAATCTGTATCTAGAATAACTTCACGAAGTAAGCCATTACCTTTTTTTAGATGAATTATATTACCATCCATAGTGGCAATTCCTGCTGCTTGCTGCCCTCGATGTTGTAACCGGCGAAGACTATCAATCAAATCAAGATTGATTTCATTATTTGATAATATTCCAATAATTCCACACATTATATTTTAATTCCTTCACATGATTAAACTGTTATGTAAAAATTTTAGGCGGGGGAGTGAGTTTATCAAAACTTTTTGGCATAGCTTGTATTATCCATTTAACAGTTGGAGTAAGTATAGGGGCAAATTTAGATTTTTGCCAACTATTAGTTGAATCTATCTTAAACATTTGCATTATTACAATTAAAATCGAGCAAATTAATATACCACGAAATATTCCAAATAAAGCTCCAAGCAAGTAATCTAAACCGCCAATCCCAATAGTAGTTATAATTTTGGCTAATATCTTTTTTAAGATTGCAAATAAAATTGCTAACAGTATAAAGAAAATTAAAAAATTTAAAAAACTTCGAATTAACAAGTTAGTAATGCTGCCGGGTAAATATTTATCAATATAAATACCGTAACGTTGCATTGCTAAAAAAGCGAGCAACCACACACTAATAGATAAAATTTCTGATATAGCACCCCTAAATAGCGCCAAGATTGTTGAAATAGCAATGATTACTAAAAAAACAATATCATAATTTGAGGCTAATATATTCATAGTTTAATTGTAACATATAAAAATTATTTAAGGTTTAAATCGTCGGGATTTAATTGCTTAATGTTATTTTTAAAATTCATCGCTTCACCTTGTGATGAGAATGGCCCTGCACGTAGACGATAAATAGTAATATTGTTTTTTTCTACTGGATCAACTTCAAATAAAATTCCTTGGCGCGCTACACTATCTTGCAATTGCTTGATTTTTTTATAATCTTTACTGGCAATTAATTGCACAAAATATTTAACATTACCAGATTCCGCATTTAAAATACTTTTAGGGTTATTAGCGTCATCTTCTCTAATAATTATAGGATTTAAATTAAGTTGGTTTGTTTTAGCGGTTATAGGTTGATTGGCTACTTTAACCATAGCTTTATTAGTTTGTTTTGCGGTAATAGCTGGTGTTGAAGCTGCTGCTACCGAAGAATTTGTGTTTTCGGTTTTAACTAAAGGAGCACTACTGCTAATGCTAGCGGTGCTACTTGCAATTAATTTAGGTGTAACAGTACTTGCTGTATTTTTAATTGCCACATCAAGTACTTTAACTGAATTTTTATTGGGGTTAACTTTAGCAGTTACATCTAATAAAATAATTAATGCTACTAACAATAGAAATATGCTGCCAATCAGCCTTCTTTTGGCTTTCTTCTTTTGTGCATCAGTTAAACGAATTAAATGACTAGTGTTTTTTTCTTTAAAATTTTGTTGCATTATTTCCTCATATTAGTAAATATTGGTAAAACCTCTTTTATTACCATGTTAGAACCAAAACAAACAATCCTAGCTTTTGGTTCAAATTGAGCTACATAATTATTTGCGGCTGTAAAAGCTTCATGTATCGTTAAATAAGGGTAAATGCTTTTAGTCTCAATATTATTTTTTGCCATTACTGCTATCATTTTATTTATTGCTAAAGTAGATAATTTATCTGCTTTGGCAATATACCAGCGCGAAAACAATTTATTACACATTTTAATACAAGTATCTAAATTGGTAGATTTTTCCCAACTAAATACGGCAATATTATTTGCTGCATAAGGTAATTTTACCATATTTTTTACCATGGCTGTAAGCGCTTGTTTATTGTGAGCCACATCAATAACTATTGCAGCTGGACCATTTATTAATTGAAACCTACCGTGTAAATTTGTATTTAAAATGCCTTGTTTGATATCACCATTATTAACTGGGTAATGATTCATTATTACTGCAATTGCAGCCATCGCCATTGCAATGTTTTCCATTTGCGACATTGTGCGAATATTGGGTAGCGGTAGCGAATAAAATTTATGTGTTGGAGTTACTGCGTCAAGGGCTAAAGGATGAACAATTAAAGCATAATGGTGCTTGAATATTAAGGTTTTGTTAGCTAATGCTTGAAATTGAGGTAGTAAAAAATTACTTAATTTAGCGGCTCCCGTAACTAAATGCTGAGTATTTTCTGCAGTATGTCTCGATAATGCACTTGTGGTTGGAGTGGTAATAATTTTTAAATATGGTTTTAATTTCTCAGTGAAATATTCTAAAGTGCTACCACTAATTTCAAACAAAGCGATATCAACGCATTTACTATTAAAGTAATAATGAGCAATTAATGCTGTTAATAGTACAGGATGAATATGTTTATTCCCGTGCGATACTGCTAAGATGCTATTTTTAATTTGGAAAAATTCATCACTATTAATTGGAATATTGTTAATAGTGATTTGTTCATGAGAATGGTTAATAGTGGTTGGAGTAAAATTACCTACAGTGTATCCTGCGGCAATTAATATGTTGGTTAAATAGCTAGCCACTGAAGTTTTAGCTATAATTCCAGCTACAGTGACGCTTAAATATTGAGTCGCATATTTAGCAAATATAGCATTAATTAGTTCTTGGTATTTAATCGTTTTAGGAGTATTGGTTGCAGAATGCATAATTCACTTAACTCTCTAGCTACAAGAAAATATTTAATGTACAGTAGGCACAACTTCTCGTTCTACTTTATTTAAAACTTCAGTGTCACATAGGTCTATTATAGTCGGATGAATTTCAACATCAAACCATTCCCAAAATAGCTTTAAAGTAAGTTCTTTGGGCCATATGGTTTCATCTTCAGTCCATGAGGATAACTCTAAGGAAAACAAATCAATGAATTTTTCATCAATAAAATTAACTCCATCTTCAATTTCTTCAACTTCGGGAATTAGGTACGAATTGCAATCAATCCGAATGCTCTCCAAGGTTAAATTGGTAGGAATGTCATCAAAGGTTTCTAACAACCAATTTAAAAAAGGTTTTTTAGGTTTTATGATTGCTACCGAGCGTTCTACAAAATAATACATTAACTTATTCCCCAATTATATTTTCAATCAACTAATACAAAATTATACCTGATTAGCCCGTATATTGCATAAATATGTATAAGTGAGTAAAAATTAGATGAAAATTAATTTTAGTTGAATTAAAGTTTGGGATTTTGTTAATTTTGATTAAT
>JAPJMP010000112.1 GCA_026461645.1 Burkholderiales bacterium | reverse complement strand
TTAGCTAAGGATTTAGTTAAAACATTTAGATTATCAAAAGTTTCATTTAATTTAATACTATTTTGTTTAACATTTTGCAACACATCAAGTAGAGCATTCATCCCCTTATCAATATCATTGGTTTTTTGCGCAAGAGCACTAGATACTTTATCTAAATTGGCTAAAATATTAGAAAAATGTTGAATGTTTTTTTCGGCTAATACCAATTTCATTTGTGCTGAAATATCTTGCACATTATTGGTTAAAACTTGAGCTTGCTCTGTTAAGCTATACAGTAATGATGGGTGATTGGCAATTACTGGGTAGGGTGGAGTATTATGCGGCACTAAATTCCCTGAATCAGTATAATTATTCGGCAGACGTAAATCAACAAAGGATAAACCCGTTACTCCCTGAGCCCGAACACTTGATACTGTTTGTTTATTAATCGGTACATTGGTTAAAATATTTAAGGTCACAATTACATTTCGCGGATTATTTCGATCCAGTTCAATTGACCTTACTTTACCCACTTCAACGCCATTATATTTTACTGGTGAATTATTACTAATTCCATCAACTGGCTCACTAAATGTAGTTTGATAAATATTGTAAACTTTGCGATTATTTGCGGAAAACCACAGCCAGACAGTTACCGTTATTGTAACTGCAATAACGATAAATAAACCAACCCACACATATTGTCGCTTATCATTCATCTTTCATCTCTCCATTTTTTAAGGCCAAATGAGCCTGTTTGGTTAATTTGCCCCGCGGGCCATTAAAATAATTATATAATTCTGGAATGTGCTTAGCTTCAGCAGCATTAACTACCGAGTCATGAAAGAGCACTTTTTTATTACCTAAATAAACAATCTCATCGGAAATACTCCAAATACTATCTAAATCATGAGTAATCATAATTACCGTTAAGCCCAATTGTTTTTGTAAATTATAAATTAATTCATCAAAGTCACTGGAACTATTTGGATCTAAACCTGCAGTTGGTTCATCTAAAAATATAACTTTGGGGTCCAGAGCTAAAGTTCGAGCCAAAGCAACTCGTTTTTGCATGCCTGGACTAATTTCTTTGGGGTATTTTAAATAAGCAGACTCAGGTAAACCAGTTAACTTCAATTTTAGAATGGCAATTTGCCGTATTGTTTCTTGACTAAAATCAGTATATTCTACTAAAGGGAACATGACATTTTCGATAACATTTAAGGAAGAAAAAAGCGCTCCTTGCTGAAACATCATGCCGACTTGACTTAAAACTAATTTAGTCGCTGGATTCTCGATATTATATTTGGTGATTTCCTCACCCGATAATAAAATTTTACCTTCAGTTATCGATTGCAGCATTAAAATTTCACGCACCAAAGTAGTTTTACCGCAACCACTAGCACCAATAATAGTAATAATTCTATTTGGATAAATGGTTAAATTTAAATTTTTATGCACCCATAATCCATCAAAGTAGGTGCCTAAATTGATAACTTCAATAATAGGGGCATTAGTTGATTTATGTTTATTCATATCACTAAACTCCTAATATTTTAAAAATTATAGCAAAAATAGCATCAAATAGAACAATTAAAATGATACTGGTAACCACACTGTTAGTTGTTTCTTCACCAATACTGTTAGCATTACTCTTAACTTTTAGCCCATGAAAACAGCCAACTAGGGCAACAATTAGAGCAAAAGCAACACTTTTAATAATGCCGCAACTATAATTATTTATCGATACATAGTTTTGCGCACGATCAAGAAATAAAGTATAGCTAACACCTAAGGAGGCATTGGCAACAATTGCACCACCTAGCATACTGACAATATCTGCTAAAGCAGTCACTAATGGTACTACAATTAAAACACCAATAACTTTTGGTAACACAATACGTTGAATTGCTGATATCCCCATGGTTTGTAGAGCATCGATTTCTTCTTGAACCTTTTGTGTACCAATTTCAGCAGTAATTGCCGCACCGGTTCTACCGGCTACAATAATAGCAGTTAATAATGGCGATACTTCTTTGAGTAAAGCTATACCTAAAAAATTAACGATATAAATATTAGCACCATAGGTAGTAAATTGTGGTGCCATTTGATAAGCTAAAGTTACTCCGATTAAAAAAGATAACAAGCAGGCAACCCATAGGCCACGAATTCCACAACTAATTATCATGCGCGCTACCTCAGGCCAGGCAAGATTAAATGGGGCGGCTAAGAATTTTAATAAATTAACACAAAAGACCCCAAAAAAGCCTAAACCTTCAATTATGTTGTCCCAAGTATTAAAGGTTGCTTTTCCCAATGAAGTAAGAACGTCTTGATTTAATTTGGGATTTTTTATATTTTCCTTAACTAAATTTGCGGCAATACGAGAATATAATTTTTGTTCTTTAGCGTTTAAGTTTAGCGCCAATACTGAAATCTGCTTGTGCTTAAGTAGGTTAATTAAGCGTACAATGAAATAAATACCAGTAGTGTCAACGCTAGTGATAGTAGTGCCATCAATAGTAAGCTGCTGATTTTTATTTAAAATATTTAAGTTATCAAATAAAACTTTTTCATTTATAGATGACCACAACCAATCTCCCGATAATAAGATTGAGCTTTTATCATCACTTACAGTTAAGCTTGCTGCTTGTACTTTTAGTAAAAGCTTAGTTGAAGATTTTTTATACATATAACTTTTGAAATAATTAATTACATATTTCATATTATAGCAT
>JAPJMP010000111.1 GCA_026461645.1 Burkholderiales bacterium | reverse complement strand
TATTTGTATTTAATATATAAATTGAATTCAACAGCAATTAATATTTATTTTGAGTTAATAAGTTGCTGATATTACTAATGATTTAATCAAGTATATTTGTTTTCTCGGGGCGATGGTTATAACCTAATGGGGAATTTGGTTGTAATTATAGTAGTGTAAATTTACTTGCTTATTTAATTCTATATTCGCAGAATTTTGTTGTAATTATGTTATAGATTTGAGGTGAAAAGTAAAAAATTGGGAAATTAGCCAGGTTTTTCTAGTGTCAATTGTTATTAAATTTTGAGTGTTTCAGCGGTTTTAATTTACTGAAATTTACCTTTTATTGATTAACCTTATCTACTAATGTTTCAAGTAATGATTAAAAATACAATGTTGGATGAATTGTTGTTATAATAAGTTAGTTATATATTTTTAGGCTGGGGTGAAAATGAAAAAAGTATCAATTGTAGTTGCAGTAGCTATTTCTGGTTCAATGATTATTAGTGGTTGTAATAATTCCAAAGCATCAGATGATAATCAATTAGTTGAATGTGATGGAGTTTCTACTACCGGTCAATCATTATTGATGACAAAAGCAATGTGTGAAAAGTTAGCTAATAAAGGAATGAATATTGTAAACACAGCTGACTATGTTAGCTGTTATGGTGTTGCTGCCTCAGGGAAAAATGACTGTGCTACCAATACTGTAAGTTGTGGTGGAAAAATTAAAGTTGATCGTTCACCAGATGCATTTGTTTCATTACCTAAAGGTGTGTGTGCTAATTTGATGGGTAGTTCTATAACTGAACCTAAAAAATAATTGCACTAGATAAAATGTTAACCGGCATTGGACTTGGCTTAAGGTTTAAATATATTGAAGATCTGCAGCAAAATAATCATGCTGTAAAATGGCTTGAACTACTTGCAGATCATTATCATGATATTAATAATCCAATTATAGCCAAAGTTCAACAATTATGCGCAAAGTTTCCGTGTGTCTTACATGCAGTTAACTTTTCTTTAGCTAGTAGTGGAGAAATAAATCAAAATTATTTATCTAGTATTAAAGCCATAGTTGATTTATGTAATCCGTTATGGGTTTCAGATCATTTAAGCTTTAGTAGCATTGGTGATATTCATTTGCATGAATTATTGCCTTTTGCTTTTACTGAGACAATGTTGCAACATATCGCAACTAAAATTAAAATTATTCAACATACATTAAAGCGCCCATTTCTAATTGAAAATATATCTAGTTATATTCGAATTAAAGATAGCCAAATGTCAGAAGCACAGTTTATTGCCAGATTAGCTCAACAGGCTGATTGTGGCATTTTACTTGATGTCAACAATATTGTAGTTAGCTGTCATAATCATAATGAATCAATTGAAGAATATTGTGCAACAATTCCTTTTGCTCGAGTAAAGCAGTTACATATGGCAGGAGCAATAACTAAAAATAATTTATTAATTGATACGCATAGCCGTCCAATTGCTGCTGACGTAATGCAATTATATCGCAAAATTATTGAGCAGCATGGCTATATTCCTACCTGTCTTGAATGGGATATGGATTTGCCTGATTTTGCCACCATTAGTAAAGAAATTGAGAAACTAAATGGCTTTATTTGAAATAGAACAAGCTTTTTTGGATGCTATGAATGGCAAGCCAGACAAACTTCGTGAATTGACTATTTCGCCAAATTTTGCAACGCGCCTTGAAATATATGAAACAAGTGTTTTTTCTACTTTACAGCAAGCTTTGTATAAAATTTATCATGCAGTAGAGGCTTTAATTGGCACAGAAATGTTTCAAGAGTTAACATATCGCTATGTCAAAGAAAATTTGGCGCATGAATTTAATTTAAATAATTATGGTCAAGATTTGCATGAATTTGTTAAAACATTACCATTAATTAATAATTTACCGTATTTACCAGATTTTATTGAATTTTGTTATTTGTGGCAGCAAATTTTTTTATATCCTAAACTAGGTGTGATTAAAGTTATTTCTGATTATCCGCTTTATGAAATATGGGAAAGATGCCAACCTGAATTTACTGGTAACCAGTTAATTGAAAATTGGCAAGGTGAATTTTCATATCTGGTTTATCGCGAATGTGATAAAGTAATTGTGAAAAAAGTTTAATTTTTTTGGAGTGCTAAATTATGTTATCCAACACAGAAAATTCGTACGGTAGTTTGACTAAGTTTTTTCATTGGACTATTGCTTTTTTAATTATTTTTATGTTGTTTTGTGGTTATCTTATGACCGGACTAAAATGGTTAAATTATCATAAATTAATTGGTTTAACAATTTTTTCATTAGCTGTATTAAGAGTAATTTGGACTTTAATTAATAAGCAACCAAAGTTGCCTCAGAGCATGCCACTATACGAAAAAATATTAGCACATACGGTACAATTTTTGCTCTATGTATTTATGTTAGGCATGCCTTTATCGGGTTGGGCTATGGCATCAGCTTTTGGCCAGGCACCACATGTATTTGGCGTTCAGTTTTCAATGCCATTTATTGCAATTAATCCGCAATTAGGAATAATTTTTGAACAAATTCATAATACCGCAGCAATAGCTTTAATTACTGTTTTAGGTTTGCATTTGGTTGGGGCATTAAGACATCACTTCTTAATTAAAGATGATGTTTTAAAGAAAATGTTGCCTTTTGGTAAGATAGATTAGTAACTCACCTTACGCAAAATTAACGAGTTTGGTATAATATCGCTATAAGATGTATTGAGATTATTGACTATGAATCATGAAAAGATTTTAGATA
>JAPJMP010000110.1 GCA_026461645.1 Burkholderiales bacterium | reverse complement strand
ACAATATCGGCATATTTAATTACAGAAGTTTTATTTGTTAAACCATTTATAATATTTTGTGACATAGTTATGTTATCAAATATATCAATTGTTAAATCATTAAACGGCTTAACTTTAAAGAAAATGTTTATACATGTGTAAGTGTCTGCATTACCGAATAATTTAATGTTAGATAAATCTAAAATTTTCTGCAGATGAGAATTCCTAAAAATAAATTTTCTTATTCCATATCCATTACTCATAGATAAATAATTAATCGGGTTTATGTAACATAATATACCTGTGTTATTTAATAAGTTTATACCCAACTCAATGAAATATACAAAAAGACTAGCTGTTTTAGTTTCTTTATACGCATTATAAGCACCTAGAGAAATTTTTAAGTCATTCGGTATTTTTCTATAATCAACATACGGTGGATTACCAATTACCACATCAAACCCATCGCTTATCCCAAACATAAACTGATTATCATAAAATTGACAGATATTTTTAGTATCAAAAGGGTGGTAGCTCTCAATTTGCTCTAAATATTTAGATTTACCAAACAATGAGTTTTGTCTTCGTGAATGCTCAATTAAATCGCGATAATTCTGTCGGATTTCTTGTTTACTTTTGTATAATCTTGCTCTAAAATATTTTTGTTGTAGTTCCTGTAGTTTTTCAACGGTATCCATATCATCAGCTAAGTTACTTTGACCATGTCTTTCCAGTTTGATTAAGCTATTACAGCACACAAATTTAAAATCTAGATTCGGCAAAGGTTCTATGTCTTGCTTATCTTGATCTACGACAATTGATAACCAGGCTCTAAGCCTTGCAATTTCAATGGCATTGGGTTCAATATCTGAGCCAAAGATACTGCTTTCAATAATCTTGATTTTACGATTACTTGTTTTTAATTTATCTCCAAGTAACTGGTAAGTTTGTAAAATTAATTGTAACATCCCCATCGGAAAAGCACCAGAACCACAAGCAGGATCAAGCACGGTAATTTTATCAAGTAAACTAATGAATTGTTCTTTATATGGTTTTATGTCATCAGCCCAGTTTTTTTTCTGATCTGTAAGATAACTGATACTATCATCTAATAAGCGATTGATTATATTATGGCAATATTCTGGACTATTCATTTTTAAGTATTGACGCAAGCTCTCTTTACACATATAATCAACAATAACTCTAGGTGTATAAAATGCACCTTTGGCTTTACGAGCTGATTCACTAGATCCATCATTATCTATATTGATTTCAGCAAGTAAATTCTCAAAAATCCGCCCCAACATCTCAGGATCAATTGCCATTACCTCATAATTACTTAAGCTCTCATCAACCGTCCAATTGTATTTACGAAAAATCGCAAATAGATTAGTAAAAAAATTAGTAGGGAAGGTTACGCTTTCAATATCAGTGTCTTTACGCTCAAATAATCCGCCATTGAGATATGGAGTAGTTATATCTTCGTGACTACGCTCGTTTATCGGAGTATTAAGCACTGCAAAAAATAATTGGCTGAGTTTTTTATGGTAATAGTCATTGTCATTCTGTCCATTAAGTTCAAGATAATCAGCTCGGATAAATTCTTTTTTGATTAAGAAATAACAAAATAATAGCCGTCCAATTAAGCGATTCGTAAAAATAACCGCTTGATTATTCTCAAATAACTTATTATCTGTTAAATGCCCTTTAAGATTAACAAAACTTTGAATGATATCAATGTAGAACTGCTTATTAACACTTTCAAGGTTAAGGCTATCCCATAGTTTACTATGCAATAATTTTTTGTTAGATTCTTGTGCAAATAGATTTTGCCAACTCGATATGATTTCACTTTGCGTTGAATTAAGCTCTTCACCATGATTTAATTCTAACACTCGCAAATTATTTTGATTACTAACCACCACTAACAAGCGCTTTTGACAGACAATAAAATCTAATCCAAGCGGCTTAGAACCATTGATTAAAGGATCATCTTCGTAGTTAATCCCCAGTTTATTAAGCCAAATAATATTGCTACGACTATATTGTTTGATAACAAATAATCTTGGTAGAATTAATTGCTTATGTTTAATATTACTATCATAATGGCTATTAGTGATGTCATAAGCAGCTTTAAAATCGACAAATTGACTATCATCTACAAACATACCTTTTTTAGTCGTATCTGTGATTTTACGTAATGAGTTTTGTGTGTAAATAAAACTTAGGCTAGTAATACCCATTACCTCTAAAATACAGGTAATTAATTTCTTGCTATTTTCTATGCTAAAATCATATTGTAATAAAGCATTAATATCACTAAATTTAGTTGCCATAATATAAAACTCCCTCGCAGCTAGTTGCCTGAATAATGGTTTTTGTCTTATCTAAATTAACAATTGATTTTTCGCAAAGGTCTAAAAGTTGCGTAATTTCTTTACTTGATGGAGCTTTTAATAGTTTTTTAAGTTTCTTACTAATTAAATTAAAATCAGAATGATTGCAATATGATAAAGCTTTATCAAAAATATCCCGTGTTAATTCGCTATATCCCATATCAATTAATAAATGTAAAAATTTCGTTCGGAGATTTTCCATCCCTGTATCAATTATACGCTCTGTGTTATTAGATGCTTGTAACATTCTAATAAATTCTTGCGAATACTCCTTAGTTAGGTATGGCAAATATAATTTGTAGAGCTGACTATTCTGTCGTTGATTATTATTTTCATCAGTCCGAATTAATTGTAAAGCATGTAAATCATCAATGCTTTTGGGGTTTTTATTATTTATCATAAAAAACTTATTAAACAATTTATTATGCTTATCATCATTCATCTGGGTAAATATCAAAAGTTGATTACTTTTACCAGCGAGTAGTCCAAATTTACCTTTTGGAATATTATAGACATCTTTTTTGTATTCAGGATTATCCTTGTATTTACTATCAAAATAGCGTAAATCGGTAATAAATTTCTCATCAGTCAAAAACTCTTCATCGCCCTCTAATTCAATAAGAATCTTATTGGCTGTATCTTCATTGCTGGAGTACAGGCCTTGTAATTTTTCAATCTCAATATCATCAACAAATTCTATTGGATTGATTTTTTCATCTGCATTTAATATCCTCTGATCTTGACCAACAACATCACGAATCAATCCAATTTTATATTCAAGGCGCTTGACTAATTTTAAATATTCCTCTAATTGGCTATTTGGGTGCATATTATAAATTAACACATTATCATATTCACTACCAATACGATTAATGCGTCCATTACGTTGAATCATGCGCACAGGGTTCCAATGCAAGTCATAATTAATCAAAATTGTACAATCTTGTAAATTTTGCCCCTCCGATAAAACATCAGTAGCAAATAAATATTGTAATTCCTGTTCATGAGTGGCTAAGGTATAATCCTTACCTTTGGGAGCAAAGCGTCTAGTTAAATCATCAATATTATTGCGGTTTGATGCTGAAATAAAGGCACACTCATTCGGTGCATAGGCAAAATAATCTTTAAACTCTTTCTCAAGATGTTTAATGGTATCTGCAAAGTAAGAAAACACTAATATTTTTGGTTTGCCATTATTATAGTGTTGATATTCAGTTTTAATGCTAGTAAATAATTCGGATAAATCTTTTATCTTATTGTTATCACGCTTTAAGAGGTTTAACTGAATGTCTAAAACATCTAATAATGCTAATTCTTTAGTTATATCACTATACATTTGTTGATGATTAAATTCTGTAAACTCAAATTGAAATTCCGCATCTGTGTTTGCTGGAATATTATCGATTGTATAATCGTCACCATACTCCTCAATCACATCTCGCAATTGTGACAATGGCAAGATAACTTTACGATCTAGCGCATTTTTAAAAGTATTTAAAGTATTGCGATAATTATTTAATGAAACTTGCAGGGCATAAAATGAAGATTCAAGACGTTTTAAAAATACAATTCTCAATATACCATATAAACCTTTTTGCCTATTCAAAATTTTACGTTGTGGTGTTGGTGGCATTAATTTGACATCTGCCATCTCTTTAGCATAAAAATTATGGTGATAGATCATATAGCGATAAGGAATAAACCCTAGGAATTGAATTATTTGATAAACTAGACGCAAAGGTGAGCCAGTTTCAATGTATTTAATAGGATGGAGCTGTTTAAATATATTCAATTGATCCATTGGATGTTTGAGAATTGTTAATTTATCATCAAGAGTTTTTTCAATATACTCATCCTGCTCTTCATCATATTCAGAGTATAGCTCTGGTACCAAATAAATATTTTTGACAATTTCGCCAATATTCGTAACAGTGTCATAGCTTAATTTAATGGTGGCATCAGTTATTGTATGGACAAGCTCTGGAGCAAAACCATAACTTCGTGAATGAAGCTTCTCCTGTGGGAAATGGAGCTTTGGTTCAAAGTTACTAACTTCTTGTTCTTTTAATATCCCTTGTCTGGTTCTACGCACTACAAATTCTTTTAATATCGGGTGTAATTTTGCTCTACGCTCAGCTATTAATTCTGGCGTAAGATTTTCGATTAAGCTCTCGGACTTGCGAATTGAATTAATAACGTCTACAACATTGCGCATTCCTGTTCCATTACTAGTTGGAATCATTAGAACATTGGCATCACCGCCACTACCCAATAATATCTGATTAAGTAAATCGGTAATACTATTATTAATTGGTGTTGCAGTTAATAGTAAACTATGTGCATGTTTGTTTTTATTAATCCATTGACGCACCAACTCAAAACGAGAACTAGCAGCACCTATTCTTAAATTATGGGATTCATCGATTACAAATAAGCCCACAGGAGCATAACGGTCGAACTCAATATGTTTATTCAATTCACCATCATTCTGTAAACTTAAGACGTCAATATTTAAGTTTTGTTTACGTGACGCATGTTCCCACTGATTTTTTAACGATTTAGGACAAATAACTACTACACGCTTACCAATTTTTACATAACGCGTGATGACTTCAAGAGCTGTAATTGTTTTACCAAGGCCAACAGAGTCACATAGCATTGCCAATTTGCGCTTGTCTAATCTTTTACATAAACTATTAGCATTTTTTAATTGGTATTCAAATAATGTATAACCTTTGGAAACTTGTTCACCAGCAATCTCAACTTCATCCTGATACATTTCCCACAATGTTTTAATGTACATTTCATACTGACTAAACATCAATTCGCCAACTGGAGATTTTTCTAATATTTCAGTAAACTGTCCATCCCAGTTTTCAGCACTTTCATCATTCCATAATTCATTAAACCATGCATAATGTCCAATTAAATTTGGTTCTTTGTCGATTGAGGGGTATTTAACAATCATCTCATTATGCTCAACGTGATTAAGTTCAATATTTTTATTAGAACTAATCCCATTACCAGTTAAGTTGCTAGAACCAATAATACCAATTGCTTTACTTAGTAAATTCTCTTCTAGTTGATTTGAAAATATAAAACACTTTGCATGAAGAAATGTGCGTTTAAAAACCTTAATCTCTAACTGTTTCGTTTTAATCAAATCTTTGATTAATTGGATTGTATTCGCAAACTTTGGATCAATATTCAGCTCTTGTAAATCATTTGTCAGATCAAGCTTTGGAAAATCATTCTCAACAGAATTTTTTTTATAACGATGAATCAGTGGTTCTTGACCAATTAGAAGCTTAATTGAACAATAATTCTTTAATAGTGGTAAAATTTGACACAAGGCTGGCAAATCAACATATCCAGTTGCAATGCACAAGTGATTAAAGTTATTAACATTATCAGTGAAGAATTGAGATATTGAGTATCTTTGATTATCAATTAAGTAGTATTTCATTAGTACATACCTTTATCAACAAAATATTCCGAAGTATAGCATAAATT
>JAPJMP010000109.1 GCA_026461645.1 Burkholderiales bacterium | reverse complement strand
TTTATTACTCATAATCACTTCCTCTAAACATAATTATTATTTTACACCTCATGAAAAAGATTTGCAAAATTTATGCTTAAATTATCTGGGGTATTATAATTATTGAAAAAATGAAAATTAATGCAGAAATTTTTTATGACATAATGCCTATTTTTTTGGGAATATAGGTTAATACCATCATTAGAGCTCTCAAAACTATAAATAACAGACTCAATTCCATTTGCACTAATTTTAATAACGGCACCATTATTAAATTCGCCGCCATACTGTGTTGTAGTATAAAAGTTGCCATCATTTCCAACGGTAATGTAAGCATTGGGGAAATTGCCATCACCGTTACCATTTTGAAATGAATACAAAACACTTTCAGAAAAATTGCTATTGACTTTATCAGTTGAGCCAATTGTGCAAGAACCTAACCCAAGAGCAGAAATTGATATTAGTGTGATACCAATTAATATTGTTTTAGCTTACTGTTTATTCATTGCGCAGACTTATAAATTAATTCAGGAGAAATATTATTTTCAATAACCTTCTTGTTAATTACAACTTTCTCGACATTCTCTAATGATGGTAACTCAAACATTATATCAAGTAAAGTGTTTTCCAATATTGATCTTAGGCCGCGAGCACCAGATTTACGGGTAATCGCTTTTTTAGCAATTGCCTCAACAGCACCAGGAGTAAATGTTAAATCAATATCTTGCATTTTGAAGAGTTTAGTATACTGTTTTATCAATGCGTTTTTAGGTTGAGTCAAAATTGCTACTAATGATGCAATATCTAATTCAGTTAAGATAGCTTGAATTGGTAAACGACCAATAAACTCTGGAATTAAACCAAATTTCACCAAATCATGTGGTTCAGCTTGATTTAAATAATCGTTTTTTAACTTGGCATTTTCTTTAGACACTACTTCTGCACCAAAGCCTATACCAGTTTTCTGCGTGCGTAATTGAACAATTTTATCCAATCCATCAAAAGCACCACCACAAATAAATAAAATATTTGTAGTATCAATTTGTAACGTATCACGACCTGGATGTTTTCTGCCACCTTGTGGAGGTACATTGGCAATAGTTCCCTCAATTAATTTTAATAATGCCTGTTGTACGCCCTCTCCAGAAACATCACGTGTTATAGATGTATTTTCTGATTTTCGTCCAATTTTATCAATTTCATCAATATAAACAATTCCCCTTTGTGCCTTTTGAATATCAAATTTACAGTTTTGTAGTAATCTTACTAATACATTTTCAACATCATCACCAACATACCCGGCTTCAGTTAAAGTTGTTGCATCAGCAATAGCAAATGGAACATCAATAAAACGAGCCAGTGTTTGTGCTAATAAGGTTTTACCAGATCCAGTAGGTCCAATTAACAATACATTACTCTTAGATAATTCAACACTTTCTGAATCATTAAGCTTATCATTTATGCGCTGATAATGATTAAATACTGAAACAGCTAAAATCTTTTTAGCCTTTTCTTGACCAATTACATATTTATCTAATTCACACTTAATTTGTTGTGGTGTTGGTATTGGTTTGGTTTCAGAAACAATTTTATTTTCATGATTATTCAACACCTCAGACTTAGAATTATTAATCATATCATGGCATATATTAATACAATAATTACAAATAAATCCATTATTACCTTCAATTAGATTGTCAACTTCTGATTCATTCTTGCCACAGAATGAACAATGCCTATTACTCATTTTATATCCTATGTATTAATATCGCCACGTTTACTTATTATTTTATCAATTAAGCCATAATTAACTGCTTCATTAGAGCTCATAAAATTATCTCTGTCTGTGTCTTTTTGAATTATATCTATACTTTGATTGCAATGCAATGCAAGTAGTTCATTTAATTTTGCTTTCATAAATAAAATATTTTTTGCATGAATTTCAATATCTGAAGCTTGTCCTTGAAAACCACCAAGTGGTTGATGAATCATAATTCTAGCGTTAGGTAAGGCAAAACGTTTGCCCTTCTCTCCAGCAGAAAGAAGAAATGCCCCCATGCTACAGGCTTGACCAATACATAAAGTATTTACTTCACATTTAATAAAATTCATAGTGTCATAAATTGACATTCCAGCAGTTACTGAGCCGCCAGGCGAATTGATATAAAAGTAAATATCTTTATCAGGATTTTCTGCTTCTAAAAATAACATTTGTGCAACAACTAAGTTAGCTGTTTGGTCATTAACTTCACCAATTAAAAATATAATTCTTTCTCTAAGTAGACGAGAATATATATCAAATGATCTCTCTCCCCTTGAGCTTTGTTCAATTACAACAGGTACTAAATTATTCATTTTTATCATACAAATCCCTTAAATTACTAATTCTTTTTAAAAATTCTGGTGAATATTGATTTATCTTCATATTTAAAATTATTAATTGCAGCAACATCGTCACTAAAATATGGGGAAGAAGCTAATTGTTGTGCAAACTGATCTTTAAAATATGGAAAGGCATGCGCAAGTAAATTAGAATAAGCTAATGCTCCGGCATTGTCCCCTGCCATTTTATGTAAAATAATTTGTTTAAAAATTGCCGAAGGATATGGCAAATCATTTCCAACCTGATCTTCAAAATATAACTGTTCTCTAAGATTCATGGCGGCATTTGTTCTATCAGAACCAGGAATTATATATGAATCCATAACGATTAAAGCTGGCTCAACCCACATTGGGTTATTTTGAATAATCTCTTCCAATTTATGTGTGTTTGCTGTATAGTCATCAATATCATGAGGAACTGTAGCTAGCACTGTTAAATTATTATAAATTATAACATTATTAACAAAAAATCCAATAAATCCTGCAAACACAATAACTGATAAACCCTTAATTAATTTAGAGTTATTATAGGTCAAGATAGGCTTATCAAAGGACAAGAATAAAATAAAATAAATAAGAAAATAAGCGTACCATAGAGGATATTGAAAACAGCCTTGTACAAAAATTGTCATAACCATTAATACTAAAAATAAAGTTGCATGATTATTAAAATTTTTAAACATTCTGTAAATTGAATAACCAAATCCATAAATCATGGTAATAAAAAATCCAATAATTCCAGTTTCAGCCAGAATATTCAGCGGTGTATTATGACTATGTGTATACAGGGCAGAATTTGCTGGAATATACATAAATCTATCAGTATTCATTAAATATAAAGCTTCACGAATATATTGATGCCAACCAATTCCAAAAATAGGATGCTGAATAAAAATTATTATATCTTTATACCATTCATAAAATCTTCTATATGTTGATTGACCAATGGCATTATCTTGAAATCTATACAACCCTGATGTTGTTGAAGCAACAGAGCCAGAAAATAATTGTGCAATTTTAGGTACAATAAGTTCCAAAATAAAGAAAATTACAAACAGTCCAACCATAGTGTACAGTATCTGCTTGTTAATTACTTGTTTTTCTTGACTATTTTTATGTTTTAAGTAATAAGTCAATACTATTACAAAAGCAACAATAAAAAATAAAAAAGGAACTCTTGATGTGCTGACTGTTAAAATAAATGAATAGAATATTTCCCATACAACAAATACCGCTAAATTAACTTTGCGGATAAAAAATAAATATGCAAGAGCAAATACTCCAATTGTAATAAAATCAACGTAATCATTTTTCTGGCCAATATTGCCTATTACCTCTGTATTTCCTGCAAATAAAATGACACTTCTAAAATTTTCAGCTAAACCGGTATATTGCATTAAACCAAATACAGCCTGAATTGTTGTGCCTATAACTGCGGCCCAAGCTAATTGTTGCATTAAAATTTTTTGATTCTCTTCGTGTGAATTAATAAATGATGTTGCCCCTAAAGATATAATTGCCCCAATCATAACTTGCAGTGCAACTAAGTAATTGATACCAGGAACTCTAATTGGTAAGACAACAACTTGTAATAATAAATAAGCCGCGAATAATACGCAAGCAATTGTAATACTCGATATTTTAATTCTTTCACTTTGAATAATAAAAAACACACCAATAGCAAAAGCAATAATTAATGAAAAACCTTCTGCATAAAATTTACCAACCGGAAAATAACTTCCAGGAGATAGAAAAGGTACAGTGAATAATAATAAAAATAAAATAAAAGAAACAAATGCTGATTTTGAATTAATCATCTTACTTAACTTTCTAAACAAAACTTAGCGCCAAAAGGCATACCAAGGAATATCTTGGTTAACCCATTGATGCTTTAAATATTCACTATGCGGGAAATTTAGCACCATAGTATTATACATTAATTGACTTAAATCCATTTTTCCTAATTTTTTATAAGCCAATATTTCTATTGCAATTGCCTCCTCAACCCATGGAGAATTTGGATACAATGTTATAACATTTTGTGATCTACTAATTGCGGCAAGATAAGCTTTTACCGTCATATAATATCTTGCACGATAAATCTCTCCCCTTGCCATAGCATTAATTAATCGATTAATTTTGTCCTTTGCATCTGGTGTATAACTTGACTTAGGATACTTTGTTACTAGTTCATTAAATGCTTTATAGGCTTCAATTAAATTTTGAGGGTCTCTCTCACTTAAGTCTTGTCCAGTATATTTAGATAATAATCCATTATCATTTTTATAATTAATATATCCCTTTAAATAGAGCGCATAATCAATATTGGAATTTGTTGGATATAAACTTATAAATTGATCAATTACTGGAATTGCCATATCAGCTTGATCATTTTCATAATATGCATAAGCTAAATCAAGTAGCCCTTGCTGAGCATAAATGCCATAAGGATAAGTAGTTTCAAGAACTTGATAATATTTGATTGCTTTAGAGTAATTATGATTGTTCAAAGTATTACTTGAAACATTATATAATTTTTGGACAGACCAATTTTTTGTTTCCTCACGAATTGGATCATTGCTATCCGAACAGGCAACAAGTAATAGTGAAATAATGACAAGGAATATAGCTGTTTTCTTAGATGAACTCATATTTATGCAATTACCCCGTCTACTATAAATTCTTATATTCTAAAATTATTTAAGTTTAAATTATACCAGAAAATGTACCAAATTTAATCACTTCATTAAAATAATTTTATACTAATACAGCATTCTGTGATTTTTGCTGCTAATTATCTAGTTCAAAATAAGCTAAATAATTTTGATTCCGATTTTAATGAATGCTATTTTTATACCTAATTACAATAGAAAACTACTTTATTTAACAATTGGCTGATGTTTAGCATTTTACAATACATATTCTATAGCAATTATATGTTAAAATGAATATATTACCTATATTGAGGATGCTCTAATGATTAAATTATCATTTAATTCTAAATTAATTTTATTCTTAATTTTACTAGAAATTTTTACAATCCCATTTGTTGCCATAGCTAATAACTTGGTAATTAATAATCCCTTATTAATTTCAATATTAGGT